>DMPJ01000353.1 GCA_003456035.1 Planktothrix sp. UBA8402 | reverse complement strand
GGCAGCTTGTATCGCTGTTTCTCGTTGATATTCAGCCACCATTAATTGAGTTTCTCGGCCATAAGTTGCTAATTCTGATTGTAGGGTTTTTTCCTGTTCAAAACGCCAACGTTGAAACTCAATATTGCTTTTGTGAATAGCCAAGTTAACGCTTTGGATATATTCTTGTAATTCCTTTTGGCGTNNGATTTTGGATATATTGTAATTTAATTTGTTCTAATTGAATTTCCTGTCGTCTTTCCTCTATTACAGCATTATTAGCAACTTGTACACACTGTAATTTATAGTTTGCTAATTGAATTTGTTGTCGTTTTTCTTCCATTGCAGCTTGATTGGCTACTATTTTATCCGTATTTCCCCTTTGACCATCTACCAAGGCTTTTTGAAGTACAAATCGAGATACCACTTCTAAACCCGCATTCAACCATTTCCAAGGTTCCATTTTCGCATCTCCTGTTAATAAATTCTGTAGAAATCAATTTCGAGGTAGTGAGTCCTTCAGGACTCTANNCTAAGCCCTGAAGGGCTTACTACAATGGATTAACCTGGACTACAAGTGTTATAAACTAACACCGTTGCCGCCCAAATTGGTGTCTTTCCTTCGGCAAAAATCGCCCCATCTAAAGTATAAGCATGACCTTTGGCATCCACCCAACCAATACATTTTTCATGGGCATCATAGACCTTCATATCAGCGCCTAAATGCCCAATATAATGGTTGCCAGTATTATAAAATTTTTGCCCATCAATATGTCCAGCTTTTCCGCCACTTCTATCCCAATAAACATCACCATCTGAATAAATTGTGACACTATTAGAATCTCCCTTTTCTACAGGATCGGAACTTTGCATTACGGACAAGGCAGACATTTGTTGCGGGTGATCTCCCATGCCTCCAAAATGGTGATCGGTTTGATATCCTGTGGAGTAGTCTGTCTGTTCGGGTAGTTGATAGGGATTAAATTGTTCTAAGTCCGTCCCATGGGGATGAAATTCTGGAGTTTGAGGGTGAAAGTCAGAGATAAAAGATGGGTGTAAACCTTGATAATATTCCCCATTTTCAACGGAGTTAGAGATATCAAAATGAGGATGATGGGGGTCGTAACTATTGAAATCGGGGACAGACATAATATTATGGTGTGTCTGTTCAGGAATAGGGGGTTGATGGGGGTCGATTTCTAGGGATTGGATTAGATGATCAACGATAGAATCTAGGTTGTATTGTGAGCTATTGTCGAGAGGATTATTCATATTTATTAGTCCAGTTCGTTGACACTCTACTGCCTAAAGGCAAGTGGATTCCTGGTGAGCGCGAGTCTACTTAATATTATACGATCATTCTTTTAATACTAGAGATGGTTTTCTCCCCAAGGGTTTTGCTTGATTGCAATTGAAACTCTGTTACCAGCACCCGGCTCCTTTGTTTATTTTTTTTTGATCAAAATTTGTTAACAGGAGATCGGATTAATAATATAATTGATCCGATTCCACTGCGGTGAAATTAAAATTTCCTACCCTGGGCATTTTTTTTAAATAATGAAGTTTAGTGAACTGGTTGAAAAACTCAACTCTGGAATTACTGCTCATAGTTTGATCCATAACCCCACCCTTAATCCTGATATTCAAGGAGTGGCGGCGGTAGATGCAGCAACTTCTGGAACTCTCAGTTATATTGAGGGGTTAAAATTTGCGTCTTTTGTTGCCGTTTCTGCTGCGAGTGCGTTGATTTTGCCCCTAGATGAATCTTTACAAAATCAAGCCACAGCAGGGGGTAAGGCGTGGATTTCTGTGGCAAATCCTAGGGCTTTTTTTGCCGAGGCGATCGCTTTATTTTATCAACCCTATCAACCCCAACCGCAAATTCATCCTAGTGCGATTATTGATCCAAGTGCCCAGATTGGATCGGAGGTTTATATTGGCCCCCATGTTGTGATTCAAGCCGGAGTCACCATCGGAAATCAGGTTTGTTTACATCCAAATGTGGTAATTTATCCAGGGGTAAAAATTGGCGATCGCAGCATTTTACACGCTAATTGTACTATCCATGAACGCGCCCAAATCGGTTGTGATTGTGTGATTCATAGTGGGGCCGTGATTGGTGCTGAAGGCTTTGGTTTTGTGCCGACCGATGCAGGTTGGCTGAAAATGGAACAATCAGGAATTACGGTTTTAGAAGATGCTGTGGAAGTGGGATGTAATAGTACGATTGATCGTCCGGCGGTGGGAGAAACCCGCATCGGGAAAGCCACGAAATTAGATAATTTGGTTCATATTGGTCACGGTTGTACCATAGGGCAAAATTGCGCCTTTGCTGCTCAAGTGGGATTAGCTGGGGGTGTCACCGTTGGGAATGGGGTGTTATTAGCAGGTCAAGTGGGAGTTGCTAATCAAGTCAAAGTTGGGGATGGGGTGATTGTTACGGCTCAATCTGGGGTTCATGGTGATATTTCGCCGCGAGATGTTGTTTCTGGTTCTCCGGCGATCGCCAATAAACTGTATTTAAAAACTGCCGCTGTTTATAAACGATTACCCGAACTTTACCGATCTTTAAAGGCATTAGAACAAATTATTAAGGCTAACCGTTGAGCACAGGGGAGCAGGGGAGCAGGGGGAGCAGGG
>DMPJ01000318.1:11312-15982 GCA_003456035.1 Planktothrix sp. UBA8402 | reverse complement strand
TTCGTAATTCGTAATTCCTTAAGGATTTCCTGAGTTGCTAATAATAGTAATACCATTTGTTGTTCCGGGTTTGCGGTTTCATAACAGGGTTGGGATTCTCTTAAATCTAAAGCTCCCCGTAAAGAACCTCGAATTACTAAANNCCAGCCAATTCATTCAAGGGTTGGGACTGATTGGGAAAGAAGGTTTCCACTACCTGAACTAATTTAGCACCTTCTTGTAAACTAGATTGCAGAAGTCCTTGACAAGTCGTAAATAACTGGGCAAAAACCTGCTCGGGTAGAAGCATTGACCATCTTAATTGTTGTTGATAAATCCGAAAAAGACTAGAATCGGGAACCTGTCCTTCCCCAAATACGTCTGGATATTCATTAAGCAAGTCAGTTCCGACAGGTTCCCACGGAAATAGGGGTGGGTTCAGTTGAATTTTGGCTTTAAGTTTTTCTCTCAATACGGACTCAAATCGGTTTTTCACAATTCCCATATCTCCTATCTGTGAACGTTGACTGTTAGGGTGGAAAACCCAATCTTCAGAGTCGAGGGGATCTAATTCATCCCACTCTAGGTTTTCCACCTCAGAACTCTCATCAGGCTGTGTCTGGGGGTTTAATTCCTCCTCAGCCTCATGAGATAAAGGTGTTGTTTGTTGTTGTAACAACCAGTCAAAGAATCGGCGTTCAAACGCTTGATCATCTTGGTTTGTTTCGTTATTCATCAGTAGATGCCCCGGCTCCGGATATTGAACTATTCCTAATTTCCCAAGCTAATTCTAACAACTTAAACCAACGTTTTTGAATTTGAGCCGTTTTACAATTCAAAACTTTAGCAATTTCGACCTCAGATAATCCCTGTTGTTTTAAACTTAACAAATTCTGATCACTGGCACCGATTTGATTTAAGAATTCTTGCCATTGATGGGGTAATAACCCTAAATCCCGTTCTAAATCTGCTTCTAACCATTGGTGAACTAATTCCCAACGATGTCCTAAAGCAAATCGAAGCAAATGATACTTAAATCTTTGTTGCAAATAATCACGCTGACGAGGAGTTAATCCTAGAATTTCCTCAATTTCACGAGTCGGTAAATCTTGTAACCGCAAGGCAAAATAGTCAGCACAATCTTGTTGTTTGTGTTCTTCTAAATAAGCAATCAGTTCTTCTACTACCGTTTGACGCAGAGAATCGGACTCTGAGTCGTTGGACTCCATCACCATTGCAGCCCGGACAAGTCCGAGTAAGGAATCATGATTGGTGGTATCTGATTCATTACCGCCCTGGGCGGCTTGTTCTAAATCGACAAAACTTTCCCTGGGCTGTTGTTGAGAAAAGGTTTGCGCTCGTAATATAATCAGTTGTTGACTCCGACCTCTGGCTAAAGGAATTCGCCGTTTACCGTAGCGTTCCGTAAATGCCATATATTCCGCTAGTTCTAACAATGTCCGAGGACGATAAGTCACGGGTAACTGTGTTTCTTTGCGAAAGGCATTTAGGGTTTCTAAATAAAAGGCTTGTAAAAAATCCTTGATTAATTCCAATCTAGCTTGATAACTCGATTGCACTTGAGGAGGAGTAATATATCTATAAACAATGGCGCTCAAGGTACTATGTAATTCCAAAGTTCCGGCGTTTTGACCTAGCTGATAATATTGAATACATTGCTGTAAACGATGTTGTGCTAGTGTCATTGCCCAGGTTTCTACATCCCCAGAATCTTGAATCCTTTTGCTTTCTTTACAAATGCGGGTAGCTTCTTCGGTAATTCTTTCTGAAACGTCCCGACAGTTTTGTTCAGAAGCACGGGTGGATAGATTCAGTTCTTTGCATAAACTTTGGAAAATTGTTTCGCCCCAGCAGATTTCCCCCATGATATATATTTATTACTGTTACCCTAACACATTGATTCTTTGAATCAGCTTGGATTTCCGGATGGTTTTGAAGTGTCATCCTTTAATCTTTTAAAATCCGTGATCCTTATTTTTTCCTAAACCCATGAATTTAGATCAGCAAATTCAAACTTTAATTGATCATGCTCCTCCTGATGGTACAACTCCCCAGGTTGTTGAAGCGATCGCCCCGGCCTTAAAATTATTGGCAGAACAATTAGAACATCCCGAATATTATATTTTACAAACTTTAGATCAAAGTTGGGTGGTTCAACCTTTTATTAATGTTGATCAACCGCAGATTAAAAAAAGGGTGATTTATGCTTTCTCTAATTTAGAAGATGCTTTGAGTTATGCCAATCCTGATTCAAGTTCTCAGGTTTTAGCTATTCCCTTACCCGTTACCCATATTTTATTTCAAATGGTTGTTTTAGAAATGCCCGATAGTTTATGTTTTTTTGAAACCCCAAATAATTTTCAGTCCGCTACGGAAATTAAACGGAGTGAAATTCAAGAGTTAATTCAGGTTTATTTACAAGATTATCAACAACGTCGTCAGTCTAAATCTGGTAAAATTCCACCGAATATTGCTTAATAATAGCTTAATAATAGGGGTGTCGGTTGTTAGTCAACTGTTAACACTTCAACCGTCAACCCCTGTTAATAAAGCCGACTTAAAACATAATCGGCTAAACCGATTAAGCAAGAGCGAGATTCACAAGCTGGAAAAGATTCTAAATACTTTACCGCTTGTTTAGCATGATCAGAAGCTAATTCCCTAGAGCGCTGAATTCCGGAGCTATCTTTAATTAGGGTTAAAGCCTGTTCTAAATCTCCATCAGCCGCAAATTCTCGCTCAATTAAAGTTTCCAGATAGGGTTTTTCTTCTAAAGCATAGAGGGTGGGTGCGGTTAAATTTCCACTTTTGAGATCGGATGCTGCTGGTTTACCTAATTCCTCGGTTAAACCCGTAAAATCCAAAATATCATCAACAATTTGAAAAGCTAAACCAAGATGGCGACCATAGTTGTATAAATCTTCTATTTGTTGCGAAGAAATTTCACTCAAAACACCCGCAGCTTTAGAACTATTGGCAATCAAAGAAGCAGTTTTATAATAACTTTTTTCTAAGTAGGCTTCAATTGATAATCCCGTGTCAAACCGATTCAGACCCTGTTGAATTTCTCCTTCCGCTAAATTCATAATCACCTGAGACAATAATTTCACCACTTCCAGGTTATCCAAATTGGCTAAATACCAAGAAGATTGGGCAAACAGAAAATCTCCAGCTAATACCGCAACTCGGTTATTAAATAAGCTATGAACTGTTGGTACTCCTCGACGCATTTCAGAATCGTCCACGACATCATCATGGACGAGACTGGCGGTATGGATCATTTCTGTGATTTCTGCCAACCTCCGATGCTTGGGGGTAATATTTTGATCGGCCATGGTCATTCGGGAAATTAACAGGACAATCGCAGGACGTACCCGTTTCCCTTTGACACTAAACAGGTGTTCGGCGGCGGCATACAAAATCGGATGTCGCGCACCGACAAGCTGTTTTAAGTTATCGGTCAACTGCCGCAGGTCTGCTGCAACTGGCGAAAATAGAAGAGTTTGCGATGTCATGGATTAGCCTACTCAGGCGTTTAGTTAACAAAATTTTACATATTGTAGTCTGATTCTAAGCTGTTTCGGATCAGGGGATCGCATTTTAGTTAAAATGTGAGTTAGGAGATCTGGGTGGAAACGGTCAATCTTCCAGAATTTAATGGTTTCATCCCAACTGTCAACCCTTGATTCCTGTCGCTTCTGGCACTTTTGCCCCCAAGTCCCCGCCTCGGTTTTTCTGGCCAGATTAGCAGATAAAATTCTGAAAAAAATTTTTGTGTACAGCACCAATTCTCTAATTTTTATGTTATCTTGAAGATAAGAGTTTAAAGAATTCTATACATTAAGGACAACAGGTCTAGCGGTTCGGTTGAGGACAATCTATCGCCACCTGAATTGTTCATTGGCTTAGGGATAGCCGTTAGAACTTTTTAACGAGTTTGTGGCTCTATTCCAGTCGGTGGGCTATCCATGACTTAGGTTAGATGAGTCTCTATTTAGGGTTTTCTGAGAAAATCCTAGGTTTTCGTTTAGGGAATTTTCTGCTTGAGTTCGGTGTGATCAATATTTCCAGGGAATCAGAATTTCGCGGAGAAATTTCTGTTTGTGGGTCACGACAGCACTGGCGGATTCTTTGGCTTGGCGTGTTGACCTTATGTACCTGGTCTTAAACTCCTGTGTTCCTCCTCCTAGTTCTTCTGGCTGACTCATGATGTTTTATAACGATATGCCTTTAATCATCCCGCTTCTGGCTACGGGTTATGTTTTAATCATTTATTTGCTCTTAGCCCTAGCTAAATATACAACAAATATCTCTCGACTGCGATCTTAACTAACAATTGACTTAATTATTGATTGCTGGTAGAGACGCGCTATGGCACGTCTCTACACTGATTACTGATTATTGTTACTTACTGATTGAGTCATGCCATCACTGACGGTTAGGGGCTCCATCGTGGGTAGGGTGGTGGCTTCTACTGCTGGAGTGAACCCCAACCACTGTACGGAAAGGTCAGCAAACTGTTGGGGGCTGCCACTGACACAAAACCGCGTCGGTTTAGGGGCGTGGGTATTCCGCATTCCTAAAAGTTCTAATTCCTTAGCGGTGGCTTTGACTAAAGAGACGGCGGGGTCAACAAGCTGAACCTGAGCCGGAAGGATGGAGCGCAATAC
>DMPJ01000318.1:0-11238 GCA_003456035.1 Planktothrix sp. UBA8402 | reverse complement strand
AGGGGAACAAATTCTGGACACCCCACTTGCCAGACGTGAACAGACGGATCGGTTTCCTGAATCGCGTGACGGTAGGCGTTGCTGGCGGCTGTTGCCGGGGTAGCAATGACTCCAATCCGTTTTCCTTGCCTCACCGCAGCTTGAGCGCCTGGAAGAATTAATCCCAGGATAGGGATGTCGAATTCATCTTGAACTGTTTCTAAGGCTAGGGCGGAACTGGTGTTACAGGCCATGAGAATCATTTTGGCGTCCTGTTGCATCGCCCACAGAATAATCGGACGGACAAACTGCACGATTTCCTCTCGTGATCGAGTTCCATAGGGCAACCGCGCCGTATCTCCAAAGTAAAGAACGGATTCGTTGGGGAGTTGACGGTAAAGTTCCCTTAAAACCGTTAATCCTCCCACACCACTATCAAATATTGCGATTCTTTTTTGTCGATTGTCCGTTGTCATGGGTTAAAAATCTGTCTTTGATTGTCTGTTATCTATGGTGGAGAGCTTCGTTGTCAAGTATGTTGACTGTTTGAGGGTAAGTTATCCTCGCCTCAACCTGCTCCACTTCAATGTTATGAAGCCTCTACAAAATTAGGTTTAGAAACTATTCGCTGTAATCTGTTAAAAGCACCCCGTTATCTGCTGCAAAAACATCTGGCTTCAGGCAGATTTAGAAAAGTTAAAAATCCAATAGGATTGCTTTAGTTTCCTGCCTATTTTGAAGTTTTCTATTCATCCTATAAAGCCCTTAAAGGAGCGTTCTCAATCATGGTAACAACCAACCGCAAACAACGTCTTTATGCAACCAGAATTGATTTACCCGAAGCAACCCGATCCGAAGTTATTGAGATTCTCAATCATAGTTTAGCCACAACATTAGATTTAAAAACTCAGGTTAAACAAGCCCACTGGAATGTTAAAGGGATTAATTTCTATCAGTTGCATTTGCTGTTTGATGAAATGGCAACCGAATTAGAAGGATATGTTGATCTAATTGCAGAACGGGCTACGGCTTTGGGTGGGACAGCTATGGGAACTGCTCGCATGGCTGCTGACGATACCATTCTACCTGAATTTCCCTTGGATCTAGCTAATGATAAAGATTATGTGCTGGCTTTAGCTGATCGCTATGCTCCTTATGGCAAAATGGTACGAGAAGCCATTGATAAAACAAGCGCTTTAGGCGACGCGGATACAGCCGATTTGTATACTGGAATTTCCCGCGCCATTGATCAGCGCTTGTGGTTCTTAGAATCCCATTTACAGGGCAATTAAAGAGCCCTCAATGGCAGATAACTCGTGAATTGAAACTTAAAATGAGTGAATCTGCGTTGCCTGATTATACTCCCCAGTTGCAGGAATTAATGCAACGGGCGGGGGTTTCTAGCCTGGAAGAACTAAGTCAAAATGCTGGGGTTTCCCCGTTGCAGATTATTCGACTGCGACGGGGACTGGCGCTACAAACTCCTGTGGGTGTTTTGCTAAAAATTAGTCAGGGTTTAAAGATTTCTCTAACCGAACTATTATCAGTGTTTGCTCCGGGTTCTGTCCCCTCTGAGGAAAAAAACTCTGGGGGGAATTTAGAACAGGAATATCAACGCTTAGAAACCCAGATGTCAGAGCAACGTTCTGTGTTGCTAGAGGAATGGAAACGGGAAAGTCTGCACACACTGGAGTCCTGGCTATTGCAATGGCCAACGGTGGTGTATCGGGTGCGGGAAAATCCCCAACTTCCTGGGGTGAAATTATTGCCATTTGTTCGTCCAGTGGAACAACTTATGGTACAATGGGGAGTGGAAGCGATCGCACCGATTGGAGCAGAGGTTCCTTATGATCCGCATCTACATCAACTCCTGGAGAGAACTGCTCAACCCGGAGAGCGGGTGATTGTGCGATATACTGGATATCGACTGGGGAGTAAGCTCCTCTATCGCGCTAAAGTCAGTCTGGTACAAGGGTGATCAACTTAAATTGATGTATTTGGCACGGAGTTCAACTCAAAGCTATACTAACTGAGTCGAGCGAGTCTTATGGAGGGTTAAACCCCGGAAAAACTATGAGTTCTGATGTTAAAATTGTTAAACCTACAGGGGTTTTGGATGGCATTCAAGCCAGTCCGTTTCGGCAAAATATTGTTTCTTTAGCTGATAAAGGAGCCAAGACCATATTAATTGACTTCCAAGATGTCACGTTTATGGATAGTTCTGGTTTAGGTGCATTGGTCTTGGCTTTGAAAGCGGTAAGAATGGCTGGGGGTCGATTATTTGTTTGTTCCATTAATGAACAAATTAGGATTTTGTTTGAACTTACCAGTATGGATCGGGTATTTGAGATTTTTGAAACCCCAGAGGAATTTTTGAAAAGTTTTGAAAAATAACCTGATGCTATTGGGTCACTAANNGGGTGAAAATGGGGGTTAATCTGAATTTATTCGGCTTTAGGTTTCCCAATTTCACCCGATCATAGATTTAGCAATCTATTGACATCAGATCGGTAATAATTCTTGGTTGACGATTAAGTGAAACTCACTTTCAGTAAGGAGAAATCATCATCAAAGGGATTGTTAGAGTTATATTTTTTAACTGTATTTAATACCGAGTCTAAAGGATCTGATTGTAAATGATTGTATTCTGTTAAAATCGAGACTAATCCATCTAAACCTAAAATTGTATTATCGGGCTGATGGATTTCATAAACTCCATCACTGAAAATATAAAGATTACTGAGTTCTTCAATATCGTGGGTAGCATCTACATATTCAGCTTCTAAAAACATTCCGACGGGCATTCCCCGGGTTTTTAACATTTCGACTTTGAGATTTTTCTGATCTGAACCTGTTAATAAAATAGCCGGGGGATGACCAGCACTAGAATACAATAATTGCCGAGTGGAAAGATTATAAACTCCATACCAAATTGTAAAATATTTATCATTTTGGTAGGTCATTTGAAAGGTGGTATTCAGAGCTTTTAAAATATTACTGGGTTGATAATAATTAATATTAGGAATTGCCCTAGAACGGAGTAAATTCAGCACGGAAACCGAAGGGAGAGCCGCCTTTAAACCATGTCCTGATGTATCTAATAAATAGATAGATAAATGGTCAGAATCCAGCCAATAATAGTCAAAGGAGTCACCGCCTAATTGACGAGAAGGAATGAATTTAGTATCAATTCTGATCGGTTCGGTTAAGGGTTCAGGAAGGAGCGATCGCACATACTCGGCGGCTTCGGCTAGTTCGGCTTCAATTAGTTGTTTTTGAGTTTGTAAATCTTGACTAAGTTGATGTAATCTTAATCCAGCCCGAACTCTAGCATAGAGTTCATTCATTTCAATGGGTTTAGAAATAAAATCATCAGCGCCCGCATCTAACCCCGTCACCCGATCAGAAACCGAACCCAAGGAAGTTAATAAGAAAAACTGTGTGGTTGATAATTCTGGGGTGGCTTTAACTTGACGACAGACCTCAATCCCAGTTAACCTGGGCATGATCCAATCACAAATAATCAATGCTGGACATAGCTGTTTAGCCTGTTCTATACCTTCTTCACCATTACTTGCCACGCTGACATCATAACCCTGTTTTTTCAGCGTTCTTTTGAGAAGTTCTAAAATGGCAACATCATCATCGATAACCAGAATTTTAAACATGAGTGTTGAGGTACGTCGGTACACCAGATGAGGGTAATCAAGGCTAAGTTAAGACTTGGCTCTTTGAGTATAGTCTAATCGAAAGGTTGCCTGAACTTATTGACACTCTCACCGTCTAAAGACGCGCTCGATTCTAACTTCAACCTGGACAAGTGCTGCGACCAGGGTGTCCCCAAGCAGAGTAGAGGTTTCCAGTCCAAAGCGCGTTACTTTGGGGATGCCCTCCCCTAGCTTGTTTGCCAAGATTAAGAATATTAATTGCAGCATTTGTATCTCTATGCAACTCACATCCACATTGGCCAAAAATTACAAAATTTCCTAAAAATGGAGTAGAGTATGGGAAGACTCAACAGTCAATGACTGAATTTGATCACCGATAAAAGGTGGCAACTAACAGACTACCTCAGAAGTTCAACATAGATTACTTAACTTTGAACTTTTGTTGTATTATGGTAGGGTCAGTCGAACTGTAATTATTCTTCGTCCCTAATACTCTTGAGGATTTAGGGAGTCAGTCAAAATTATTGTGATTGAATAAGAGGGTTTAAAACCATTGCCATTACCCCAAATTACTCAACTTCAAGTTCCTTCTAGCCTAGATAGTCTAGCTAGGGTTTTGTCGTGGTTTGATCAACTGTATCAGTCCTTTATTCCTAAATCCGTTTGGCTACGCTGTCAGTTAGCTTTAGCAGAGGGATTTACTAATGCAGTTCGTCACGCTCACAAAGAACTTTCTCCTGATTTACAGATTGATTTAGAAGTCACAATTTTAGAGCAACAAGTTGAAATTCGGGTCTGGGATTTTGGAATTCCTTTTGATTTAATGAAAAAAATCAAGGAGATTCCTACGGATGTTGATCATCATTCGGGAGGAGGAAGGGGTTTAAAATTAATGCGGGATATTGCGGACTATTTAAGTTATGAACACGGTGAAGATGGACGCAATTGTCTATTAATTGTTAAGCAATTTTAAACTAATAACTGATTACTGATAACTGATAAATAATTACTGGTAACTGATTATTGGTTCGGGTTTTAATAAACCATTGAGGATTTGTGCGGGAGGGTTTTGATAAGGCCAGGCAAAGGCATGACGAAAGGCGGCTTGTTGACAGGCTTGTAATTGTTCAAATTCTATAATATCAAGGGTTAATAAATTCTCGTATTCAAAGGGTAAACGCACATTATGTAACCCGGCGTTATCGGTACAAATAGCAATATCAACCCCAGCATCAAAACAGCGTTCAAAGACGATTTTTAACTGTTGAAGATCCTTGAGAGTTCCGGTTTTAATATAGGTGGTGGGACAGACTTCTAAACATTGGTTATTTCTGGCTAATTCGGGTAATAATTCGGGATGTAATAAGGGAATTTGGATACCGTGACCAATTCGCATTAAATAGGGCAATAATTCCGGATAACAACCTTCTGGGGTTTCATATAAATGTCCGGTGGTTTTTAATCCCAAAGATAGGGCATATTTGTACAAGTCAATAAACTCATCCAAGCGTTCAGCATAATGATTATCTCCTCCGGCGATATCAATAGCACAAACATATTCAGGCATTTGCGCGGCTAAATCAATAATAGCTCGGTTGACTTCAAAAGGAAGTCGGGTGTGCATACATAAAATTTGGCTGGTGATAATAGGAGTATCACTAAGTTGACTAGCTTTTCCTACGACTTCCACAATTTCAGTCATACAGTCAATTCTTTGGGACTGACTCAGATGTTCTGGAGTTCGTAAATAGGGAGTATAACGTAATTCTAAATATGCCAAATTTTCAAAAGTATAAGCACCTCGCATCAACCGATAAATAAAATAGGGGAGGGTTTCAACAGTTTGTACGCTTTCAACCAGGGTATGTAGTTCTAAATATTCATCTAGGGTATTGCGGGGTTTGGTATAAAAATCTTCAAATTGTTCATATTCTAAAAACCCTTGGGTTAATTGAGGGTTATGACGTTGAAAATACCGCCACAGAATACGCGGTACAACTGAACCCCCTAAATGGCGATGTAACTCGGCGTGTAACGACATAGTGGCTCTTAAAATTAAGGTTAAAACCATGACTATCGCTGCTCAGTTTCAATGTTTCTTGGCTAACTATATAAACTGATCATGATATTGACTATTAACGATAGCACAACCCTAAAAAATATGTTGCCAAAAATTGTATTTTTATGAAGATTATTATTTTTCAGGATAATCAACCAAAACCTATTTTTTTTGTTATAATCAGGACTTACGCAAGCAAGCTATATATAGCGTGTCAAAAGTAGGCGATCGCATACCGATGATAATAGCAATCGCCCGAAAAAGTCCTAATTATTTATTTTCCCCCCAATGTTGGGGGCTAGGGGGCTAGATGGCTTGAAATGTATAGTGTATTTGCCCCCTAAATCCCCCAAAATTGGGGGACTTTAAGAAATTGTCCTGTTAAAGCGATCTCGTTTGAGTTACGAGGGCGATGGCAGTACCGCCACCTGTCGGCATCGCTAACTCATTAGTATGCTACATATAGCGTAACTGCGTAAGTCCTGGATTAGAGCCTTGAAAGGCTCACTACGGTTTTTAACCATTAGATGAGGGAATATTAGGTTTAATTAATCGTTGAATACTAACGTATATAGCTAACCCGATTAATCCTACAGCCAGGAAAGCAAATAAAACCGTTCCCATCGTCAATACACCAACTACAAGAGTCCGAACGGCTGCTGACATTTGGATCACGGTAAAATTCTCGGAATGGATGGGTTTTGCTGCAAACTTTCCAGAAATAGCATGGGTTATATTATACAAACCGAAGGCAATCGCCGCATAAATTCCCGCATTACTAACACAACGGAATAAATTAACTGAATCCGTTTTTGAGGAAATTTCCGAGGTTTTAGGAGTAGTTTTAGTCATGGTTTATGATTGTGCTAAACGAATACCAGTGGAAACATATTTTGCTGCCCAAAAATCTAATTCTGGGTTTGCCATTTGGGTTTTAACTGCTTCTAAAACCCTTAAAGCTTGGGCTTCAGATTCCGTTAAGGCGAAAACTGTTGGCCCGGAACCGGACATCATGGTTCCCAAAACGCCCTGAGACTCAAAAGCCTGTCGCAGTTCCAATACTTGAGGATGTTCGGGTAAGGCAACTTTCTCTAAATCATTGTGCAGTAATTTACCAATTTCTGTGCTATCTGCGTGCATAATTGCAGAAACTATCGGCCCAGAATGGACTCGGTTTTGACGAGTTTCTAAATCTTGAGCTTGGGAAATATAGGTATGGCTAAACTGTTGACGATAGGTTTGATAAGCCCAAATTGTAGAAATTCCTAGGTGACGATATTTGGCTAAAACTACATACAAATGATCTAAATTTTTCAGGGGAGAAAGTTCTTCACCCCGTCCGGTGGCTAAGGCTGTTCCTCCTTGAATACAAAAGGGAACATCGGAACCAATTTGAGCACCTAATAGTTCTAATTCGCTTTGAGTTAAGCCTAATTGCCAGAGTAAATCTAAACCTACTAAAACCGCCGCCGCATCCGTTGAACCTCCAGCTAACCCGGCGGCAATGGGAATATGTTTTTTGATGTTAATTTCTACTCCCCCAAATTGAGCCATAGCACCGGGGAATTGTTTAGCTAATAAAGCCGCCGCCCGATAAGCTAAATTGGTGTGATCATTGGGAACTTCTGCATGATCACAACGGACACTAATGGTGTCAATTCCAATTGATTTAATATCAATTTTATCGGCTAAACTGATACTTTGTAGCACCATCGCCAGTTCGTGATATNNATATCCGTCGGGGCGATCGCCTATAATTTCTAAGTAAAGGTTGATTTTTGCCGGAGCAATTAAAGAATAGGAACGCATTTTTATTCGGAATTAGAGATAGAAAAGACAGGAGAAAAACTATTTTAATCGGTGACTAAATCAGTTATTTCCATCAAATTAGCTAAATTAACCCATTTTTCAACGCTGAGGTCTTCGGCGCGAACTTGGGGGTTAATCTCTAATTGTTCCAGTAATTGGGTTAATTGATCTCGACTGATCACACTTTGTAAATTATTTCTTAACATTTTCCGTTTACTGGAAAATCCTAATTTGAGCAAGGTTTCCAAATATTGCGGGTTGGTGGCGGGATGGGCAATGGTACGGGGACTTAAACGCAACACCGCAGAATCGACTTTAGGGGCTGGATAAAAGGCCTTGGCGGGTACATCACAGATATATTCACAGTTGGCCAGATATTGGACTCGAACGGACAACGCCCCAAAGGTTTTAGACCCGGCATTGGCGGTGATCCGTTGGGCGACTTCTTTTTGAACTAATAGTACAATTAATTGATAGGGGTGAGGATTAGGATCGGAAATAGTTCCTAATAATTGTTCAACAATCGGCCCGGTAATATTATAGGGAATATTAGCCACGACTTTATTAGGATTTTGAAAATTAGGAAAACCTTGGAGTTGACCGTTAATATCTAGGGTGAGAATATCTCCTTCTAGTAATAAAAAGTTATCTCGATTGCCAAATCTTTTAACTAGATTTTGAGATAAATCCCGATCAATTTCCACAGCCACAACCGACCGAGCTACAGATAATAATTGACTGGTGAGAATCCCGGTTCCAGGGCCAATTTCCAATAGACAATCCGATGGAGATAATAACGCCGATTTGACAATTTTATTCAGGGCTTTTTCACTGCGTAACCAATGTTGAGCGAATTGTTTACGGGGTTGATGCGATCGCATATAAATAATTAAATAAAAGGTTAAAAGTAGGCTGGGAAACTAACAANNTTAATCACTAATATTTGATTTCCAAACCCGCGTCGGCGGGTTTCGTCCGTGTAGCGACAGATTTCAATCTGTCGGAATCTGAAAACATGAAACAGCCTGGGGAAAGATCCCGCCCCTAAAGCTGAGGGAAACCCGATTAACCGGATATCTTCACAAGTGGCCCGAAGTATGTCACTATCAGTTTCAACCCTAACCATCGGTTAGGAAATCTTGTGACAAACTCGCTCAACTTCTCACACAAAATAGGCCGTGTCAAAACGAACTCAATTATTAGTTAGTAGTGTCTTCATGGCTGTGATTGCCATAAGTACACCGCAAATTGCTCAAGCTACGGAAATTGTAGCTCAAGCCAACCCCCAAACTAACAAACAGCTTAATGATTTATTAGAACAGGGTCGAAAGTTGGTGGATGCGGGAGATTTTGAAAATGCCATTAAACTCTATACCCAAGCAGTGCCTTTAGATCCTAGAAACCCTAAGATTTATTCCGGTATCGCCTACTTAGAAGCATTACGCGGTAATTTCCTAGTTTCGGCCCAATATTATCAAAATGCCTTAATCTTAGAACCGAATAATGCTGATTTTCAGTACGGTTTAGGGTTTAGTTTAGCCAATTTACAACAATATGACGCCGCAGCCGACGCCTATCGTCGAGCCACCATGCTCAAACGAGACAATATCCAAGCCCATCAAGGATTAGCTGCAACTTTATTCCGGAAAGGGGACTATGCCGGAGCGATCCGAACCTATCAAACCATTCTGACTATTGATCCGCGCAATTGGCAAGCCTATTCTGCTATGGGAATGGCGTTTCTGAAGCAGGAAAACGTCATGAAAGCCTTAGAAGTGCTGCAACAGGCGGCGATGTTAGCACCAGGTGAGGCCAGTATCCAGATTAAATTAGGGGCTGCTTTACTCAAATATGGCGATCGCAACGGCGGAATTGCAGCCTTTGAAAAAGCCGCCCAACTGGCGCCCAGGGATGGAGATGTTCAATTCCAAATCGGTGAAATTTTTAAGGTGGAACNNAAGCCGCCAGCCAAGCCTATCAACGGGCTTTAGCCTTAAAACCGACACTGATGGAAGCTAATGCAGCCCTGGGTGAAATTCAATTAGCCCAGGAAGATTACGTTGGGGCAATTATTAGTTATCGTCGGGTGATTGAAAATATTCCCGATGATGCCGGAGCCCATTTTAATATGGGACTGGCGCTTAAAGGTCGGGGAGGTCGAGAGACACAAGCGATCGGATTTTTCCAAAAAGCCTTGGAACTTTATCAACAACAAGGAAATACCGAAGGTGTTCAAAAAGCCCAAGCAGTTTTACGCGAAATGCAAAAGAAAAAGTAAATAGAAACCAGGGGCAGTAAATCGCTTCTGCCCTGCTATTATACTTTTAATTAAGGAACAGTTTGATTTTTCCCAAGTCGTATTTTTTGAGCAATACTAAATATTATTTCTAAGTCAGGAGTCTAAATATGACCATCAAAGTCAGCGCTCAACGTTTATCTCAATATTTAATCGGCGCTGGTATCGCAACCGCTACTCTATTTTTTTGGGGACAGCAGCCCGGCACAGCCCAAACCTCCCCGGCACCGGAAACCCTAAGTGCTGCTGCCTCTAATACCTTCCCAATTGTTCCACCCTTGGATGATCCTAGCTTGTTTTTGCCCTCCTTGGAACAGCCCAAACGTTTGATTTTACGTCTAGGTCAACGCCGGGTTTATCTGTATCAAGGAGAACAAATGATTGCCAGTTATCCGGTTGCGGTCGGGAAAGCGGGATGGGAAACCCCAACCGGGAGTTTTAAAGTTATGCAAAAAATTGAAAACCCGGTTTGGCAAGATCCCTGGACGGGAGAAGTCCGTTCGCCGGGGGCAAATACGGCCTTGGGGCTGCGTTGGATTGGTTTCTGGACAGATGGTAAAGATGCAATCGGATTTCATGGCACCCCGACGGTAAATTCTATCGGACAAGCGGCTTCCCATGGCTGTGTCAGAATGCGAAATGAGGATGTTGTTGCTTTATTTGAACAGGTTGATGTCGGGACTCCGGTTATTGTTGAGCCTTAATCTAGTTTAGATGTTATTGAGATTTTGGGGAATCAAGGGGAGTTAGAAACTCATCTGATTCCTTTTTTTATTGTCTGTTGATGGTAGATTAGGGTTATGATTTGAAAATCAATGTTCACTCAAGGGGAAGAATAATGGTGCGGAAACGTCTTTCCGATATGGTACGCCAGGAAACTGAAAAAAGTTCGACGGCTGAAGTGGAAATTGTACCTGATGAAAGTGTGGTTGTGACTGAATCAACCGCCTCACCCACAACATCGGTGATACAACCGGATTTAGAGGAGAAAATTGTTGAGTTAAAAACGGCTTTAGAAACGGTTGAAAATCAGGAGCGATCGCTTCAAGAAAAACTGTTACAATTACAAGCTGAATTAGACGACAGAAATCAATTTATTGATCAGCTTAAAACTGAAATTAAAGAAACGGATTTAAAAGGAAAATTACAAAAAGCTCAAGAAGCTGCCTTACAATTATCTGAGGTAAATTCTAAATTAATTGCCGAATTGAAAACCCTAAAACAAGAGAATGAATCGTTAAAAATAGCATGGGAATCTAAACCTCAACCTTTACCCCCGAAAGTGCTCGAAAAACCCAAGGCTCAATTAAGCCGTCGTCCCTATTCTTCCACCTCTCAACCCGTTTCTAATGAGGATTTTTCTAATAGCACTTGGTTACTTTAGTTTTAATCCCTTGATTTTATTTAAGTGTCGATTCCCCCTAACC
>DMPJ01000006.1 GCA_003456035.1 Planktothrix sp. UBA8402 | reverse complement strand
ATAGGTTATAGCCAATTCTATCCGACCTCTCGTTTGTAGAAGTTGGAGACACTTTTGTAGTAAACGCAAACCTTTATATTAGATAGTGAGAGGCCGAATCAATGACACTTACAGAGGCCCCAAACTTGCGGTCTGTTCTACCTACGCAAGAAGAAGCTACGATTGCACAAGCCAGTAGCTCATCTTTGGCACGGTACATCAAGAACCAAGATGGATGCACCCGTACCATCAAGCTCGTGCAAGATGACAGTCAAGATGAAGTTGTTGTCATACCTGCTGAAGCTTTTCGTCTACTGCTTGAGATTTTGGCACAGATGGCGAAGGGAAATGCTGTAACGCTGATTCCCATCCACGCAGAACTGACGACCCAAGAAGCTGCTGACATTTTGAATGTTTCCCGTCCCTATTTAGTGCAACTGCTGGAGTCTGGAGAAATCCCTTTTCGTAAAGTGGGTACGCGCCGAAGGGTGCGTTACCAAGATTTAATTGATTACAAAAATCGAATTGATGCAGCACGGAGGGAAACGCTTGATGAGCTTACTATTCAAGCTCAAGAACTGAATATGGGATATGAAGGAGTCCTGTAGTGGCTAATTTTTCCGTTGTCTACGATGCTTGTGTTTTATATCCAGCACCGCTTCGTGATTTTTTAATGGAACTTGCCATCACTGACTTATTTAAGGCGCGTTGGACAGATGCTATTCACGATGAATGGATCAGAAATGTTCTCAAGAATCGTCCTGATCTTACACTTGAACAGCTTACCAGGACTAAAACTCTGATGAATTCTCATGTTAGAGATTGCCTGGTTACAGGATACGAAGACCTTATACCAGGATTACAACTTCCTGATCCAGATGATCGCCATGTTCTTGCCGCTGCCATTCGCTGTAATGCTGATGTAATTGTCACTTTTAATCTTGATGATTTTCCCAGTCAAGCACTTCAACAATATGGTGTTGAAGCGCAGCACCCGGATGAGTTTATTCTACACTTACTCGACTTGAACCCAGCAATGGTCTGTAGAGCAGCCGAAATACAACGTATGAGACTCAAAAATCCACCTAAAACACCTAATGAATATCTGGACACGCTTCTAAAACAAGGGCTTCCCCAGTCCGTGAGTAGGTTAAGAGAGTTGTTTTATAGGATTTAGCGATCGCCCTTTTAAAAAAAGTTATTGTTAGTGCGCTGAAGCGCAACAACAAGTATCTACAAGATATATTCTGTATTATTCAGACAGTAACTTACACAGTCTTTTTGATTGGTAAGACAAAACGCAGGACGGACTTTTGTTGCAGATAAATCATCAAATGGAAAAGGCACTAATACAACTTTACCTTTAGTCATAAAACGGCTTTCCATCAGTAATAGTGTAAATATCTTCTTCAGGGTTTTTTAGAAAGTCAAAGGCGGGATTGTTAGCAACTGCATGAAGCCATTCTGGAGCATTAGGTTCACTATCATTCTGTAAATCTTCTCGATCTTTCCACATTCCCACGCCAGGATCATCTTTAATGGAAATAAAAGACTTTTGAATGGAGGGTTTTTGACTGGCTAACTTTTCTTCTAAGGTTTGTCTTTCTTCCAGTGTTAATGAAGAAATGATTTGAACTAAAGAATCGATGAGTTTATGGTTCATGTTCCTTCAAGTCCTGAGTAATATTATATCAATTATAGCGCGATCGCTCTTTTTTTAAAAGGGCGATCGCTAATTGATATTTAATTTATAATAAGCTAATAAATTCATCCACTGTTAAACATGAAGCTCTAATAATAGACCGCAAGGTTCCTTTATCAAGTTCTTGATGATTAGGTACAACCACCTGAGCTACAGGATTATCTCGAAACATTGAAATATGACTTCCCCTCTGACGCACAATATAAAAACCTGCTTTTTCCAATGCTCTCACACATTCTCGACCAGAAATGATCGGTAATTTACTCATACCGCTACTACCATAATTTCAAAGGTATCTTCTGGCAGAGATTGCCCTTTTTCTTGACACACTTCAATATAAAGTTCAATCGCTTCTTTAATATTTATCAACGCTTCTTCTTTGGTTTTCCCTTGACTAATACAGCCAGGTAAACTCGGACATTCAACTACCCAATAGCCATCTTCACCAGGATAAATAATCACTTGTCTCATTAGGGTTTCCTCCTTTTTTTATGATTATAGCGCGATCGCCCTTTTTAAAAGAGCGATCGCCTTCTTCCCTCCTCTTGGTAAGGGGAGGGTTAGGGTGGGGTTATTCCATCCCTTCAATCGGGGCAAAACCCTGACGTTGAATATTTTCAGTGATGTGACGGGGTTCTAAGAATTGTAATAAATAATCGGGGCCACCCGCCTTAGAACCGACACCGGAAAGTTTGAAACCGCCGAAGGGTTGACGGGAAACAATTGCCCCCGTAATGCCTCGGTTAATATACAAATTTCCGACTTCAAATTCAGCTTTAGCCTTGCTAATATGGGACGGAGTTCGTGAATATAAACCCCCCGTTAAAGCAAAATTAGTCCCATTAGCAATATCCAATGCTTCCTCAAAAGTTTGAGCTTTAATCACGGATAAAACAGGGCCAAAAATTTCCTCTTGGGCGATTTTTGCCGTCGGTAAAACATTAATAAAAACCGTTGGGCCGACAAAATAACCCGTTTCTGGTGCAGCAACTTGGATAGCAAGTTCGGCCTCTTGTTTGCCGATCTCAATATATTCTTTAATCTTCTGTTGAGCATTGGCATCAATCACCGGGCCAACCTGCGTACTTAATAATGCCGCATTCCCTACATTTAAAGACCGTACTGCCTCAGTTAACCGCTTCACAAATGCCTCATAAACAGGTTCTAACACCACCACACGGGAACAGGCGGAACATTTTTGCCCCGTATACCCAAAGGCAGAATAGACCACCCCCGCCACCGCTTGGTCAAGGTCGGCACTTTCATCAACAATAACGGCATTTTTGCCCCCCATTTCGGCAACAACCCGTTTTAGGTGTTTCTGTCCTGGTTTCAGCAGTGCCGCCTCAGCATAAATCCGGCATCCCACCTCCTGGGAACCCGTGAAGGTAATCATGTGAACGTCCGGGTGTTGTACCATATAGGAACCCACCGTTGAACCTTTTCCGGGTACATATTGAAACACACCAGGTGGCACACCTGCATCCACTAATACTTCCGTAATTTTAGCACCGATCACCGATGACACTTCCGCAGGCTTGAGTAACGTGCAGTTCCCCGTAACTAAGGATGCAACCGTCATCCCAACGGGTATCGCCAGGGGGAAATTCCAGGGGGAAATAATCAGAGAAATGCCACGCGGCTGATAGTTGTAACGGTTCGTTTCTCCGGCGGTATCATACTGGTAGCCCTGATCTAAACGTTCCATTTCATCGGCATAATAGCGACAAAAATCAATCGCCTCCGATATCTCAGCATCGCACTGGTGCAGGGGTTTGCCAACTTCATACACCATCCAAGCACTGAACTCCGCCCGCCGTTGTTCAAACAGTTCGGCTGCTTTCCGTAGCACACCCGCCCGTTCTCGGACTGGAGTATGCCGCCATTTTGGAAATGCTGCTTTAGCGGCTTGAATAGCGGTTTCCGCCTGTTCAACATTAATTAACCCCACTTTCCTGACAATTTCTGAGGGGTTGGAGGGGTTTAGCGAGTCTATAATTTGGGCGGTATTGACATATTGACCATTAATTAATGGGTTGTAAGTTTGTCCTAATTGTTGATAGACAATTTCTAAAGCGCGTAACCCTTTATCGCGTAAAGCGGCATTAGAAAAGTTCGTATCGGCTGAATTAGGAAATACGGGCTTCCAAGTATCAAAAATATTGCTATTGGGGTTATCTTTTGGGGGAGATAATAACTCCTCAATGGGGCGATTTTCTGAACTTTGGCGCACAAAGGAACTATTAGCAGTATTCTCTAATAACCGCCGAATTAAATAGGACATTCCGGGTAATAAATCCCCGTATGGGCAATACATTCTCACCCGATATCCTTTCTGAACTAAAGCTTTAGCGAGTTGATCTCCCATGCCATATAAAACCTGCATTTCAAAGGCACGACTAGGGACATTTAAGGTTTCAGCAATGGCGATCGCTCTAGCTTGAGAACGGACATTATGGCTACCAATAGCCGAATAAATATATTGATGATTTTCTAACATCAATTGGGTCAAACGTTCAAAATTAGCATCCGTCGCAGCCTTATCATTATAGACAGGTTGGGGCCAGTCATTCTGCATAGATTTAATTGTTTCTTGATCCCAATAAGCCCCTTTAACTAAGCGCACACTAACGGGATAACCTCGTAATTTAACCCATTCTATAATTCCTTCTAAATCCTTTTGAGACTCCCGCAAATAGGCTAGTACCGTCATCCCAATATCGGTACGGCTGCGGAATTCTTCTTCCATCAACAGATTTTTTAAAATGCTGAAGGTTAAATCTTTATAGGCGTATTGTTCCATATCAAAATGCACCGCCGCCCCCAATTCCTGCGCCCGACGTAATAAAATACGGATGCGTTCACCGACTTTTTCTTCACTTCCTTTAGCATCTAAGGGATCAAATTGAGAATAAAAAGCCGTTAATTTAACGGAAACTTGAACTTGAGGAATAGGGTTGCCATCGGCTTGATCAATTTGGGGAATATTCTGCCATTTTTTCGCAGCATTGCTGAGGTTTTCCATCAATTCTAAATAATTATTTAGATAAGATTCTGCCTCGGTTTCTGTAATAACAGCTTCCCCTAATAAATCAACAGTAAACGCCATTTTATCTTTGCGTAACTGTTCTAAAGTTCTAATCACCTTGGGAATATTTTCCCCAGCAATATATTTTTAAGCTAGGGTTTCTACCGCCGGAGCTACTGTTGTTGCCGCCAGTTGTCCGGCTACGGAGTCGGGGTTAGCAAAATTGAGTAATTTTTTCAGCAGATCGGGAAGTTCGACTGCTTCCGTTGTCAGATATTCTTGCAAGTGTGCCGCTATTTCAGGTTTACTCCGTAACGCGGGTAAACAGTCAATAAAATGAAATAATTGCACC
>DMPJ01000436.1 GCA_003456035.1 Planktothrix sp. UBA8402 | reverse complement strand
GTAAACAGTAATCAGTAATCAGTGTCAGAGTTAATAGACTGTTTACTGACTACATCTGTACTAATAACTTATCTCATTACTGATTACTGTATAGCGTGGTATGATTACTTTTCGGTACTGGAGAGTGAAAAATAGAGATATTCGGTAAATCCATTTGAACAGTATATCGGTTGGGAGACTTAAATGAAGACCGTTCTGATTGTAGAAGACGATCAGGTTAATGCTCGTGTTTTTTCAAAAATCTTGACAAAACGGGGTGGATTAGCCGTTAAACACACGGAAAACGTGGAAGAAGTGATGGAGATTGCTCGCACCGGGGAGGCAGACTTGATTTTGATGGATGTTTCCCTGGCGCGAAGTGTCTATCAAGGGAAAGCAGTTGATGGAATTAAAATTACCCAACTGCTCAAAGCTGACCCCAAAACCGCGAAACTTCCGATTATTTTAGTCACAGCCCATGCTATGGCNNCGAGATCGGGAAGATTTTCTAGCTCAAAGTGGAGCCGATGACTATATCTCTAAACCCGTTATTGATCATCAAAAGTTCGTGGATAAGATTAAATCCTTGATGCCACCAGAGGAGTAAGCCGCCTTTTTTAACCATACCTGCGGCTTTGTACTCCTAAGATTTTGGGATGATCGATATCTTGAGACTATGGACTAGGGGGCGTTGGTTGGGTATCCTTAACTTGAATTAACACCTTTTGGATTTGAGGATTAGCTAGAAATTTTTGGGTATCGTTGATTAAGCGATCGCCCCAAAGATTTTCTTTGAGATAATCAAGGTTGGCATAACGGCTATCCAGACGCAAAGCTGTTTCTCCCAGAGATAGCGCTTGGGTGGCTTCACCTTTGGTATAAAGGCCAACTGCTAAGGCTAATAGGGGTTCTGCTGCTTTGGGATCAACCTTAACTGCCTGTCTCCATTTAGTGATGGCGGTGTCGATTTCTCCCTGTTCATACTTAACTAAGCCCACATTGTTAATGGCTGGCCAAAGACTACTTTCTTGAGCAAAGGCTTTCTCGTATTGTAAAATCGCCTCCTCCAACCGCCCTAATTTATAATAAGCATTG
Source organism: Planktothrix sp. UBA8402 (assembly GCA_003456035.1). Taxonomy (GTDB): domain Bacteria; phylum Cyanobacteriota; class Cyanobacteriia; order Cyanobacteriales; family Microcoleaceae; genus Planktothrix. Next base: position 12,442 of record DMPJ01000436.1, on the reverse strand, counting down.
CCTAAATCAAATAAAGCACCCGGAACATTGGGGTCAAGTTTCAAAGCTGCTTCTAGGGATTGAACCGATTTTTGGTAGTCTCCTTTTTTGAAATAAGCTTCTCCTAAAATAAACTGCACCCCCGCTTCCTTGGGTGCTAAGTTCCTAGCTTTTTGCAGAAACTCAATCCCTTGATCGAGTTCTTCTAATTGTAGATATAAACTGCCCAACAAGGCCCAGGCTTGGTAATTATCGGGAGCCAGTTGAGTTGCGAGTTCAGCCCGGGGTAAAGCTAGTTGATATTGTTGAAATCGGGTTAATTGAGCCGCTTCTTCCAACAACCCTAATCCGGTTTGTTCAAGCTGTTTTGAGTCCAGTAAGGGCGTATAAGGAACTAAAGATTGTGCCGTCGCTGAAGCAGCGACATTCCACAAACTTAGGGTGACGACAACGGATAGAATCAGACTTCGATTGGGCACTGTGAAAGCCTTAATGCAATGCGTTAAACTAAGTTAATCTATCACTAAATTATAGGAATAGGCAATAGGGAATAGGCAATCTCGAAGAAGGTAAATACTTACTGTGAGCAGNNCTTTCAAGAATGTCCTAACAGATGAGGCAACTGCTATAACTCCTCTGCAAAACTTGGCGGGAAAGTTTCCCCAGTTTTGCCTAAACCATCGTTTTTGTTAGATAGGATTTCATCTAAATTAATTATAAACTTAAAAACCCTAAATAAACGGTAATAAAATTTCAAATTCTGTACCAATTCCCAGTTGCGATCGCAAGTTTAATTGTCCGCCATGTTTGGCTGTGACAATATGATAACTCAGGGATAAACTGGTTTCTTTTTCGGTGCGTTTGAGATTAGAAAATGAATCTAAGATCTTTTGTTGTTCTTTGGGAGATAATCCTGGGCCATTATCGGTAATAGAAATCGAAACCCAACGTTCGGGAACGTCTAGGTTANNAATCTAAACCGATCATAGTGGTTGTAATCACAATTTGCGGAGTTTCCCCGGACTCTAAACTTTGAGAAATGCTATATTCATCTACCCAATCTTGTCTAATTACTTGATTGAGCAAAGCATCAAATCCATAAATCAAAATATTGATAAAAACTTGGCTCAATTGTCCGATATAACAAGTAACTGGAGGCAAATGACCATAATTTTTAATCACTTTAATTTCTCGGTTAATCCGACTTTTCATTAACAGTAAAATACTATCTAAATGACTATGTAAATCCGCAGGTTTGGGATGAATTTCATCAATATGGCAAAAATTTTGTAAACTGGTTGCTAATTTACTTAATCGTTCCGTACCACTTTTTATACTTGATAGAATCCGAGGAAAATCTTGGCGAAGGAAGTTAAATTCTATTTCCTCTTTAAGTTGTTCAATGGCGGGAAATTTATGGGAATAATGGGATTCATAAGCATCTAAAAGTTCGATTAAACCATCACTATAGGTGATTAAATAGGTTAAATTTCCCCAAATAAATCCCACCGGATCTAAAATTTCATGGGCAACTCCATCAACTAATCTTCCTAAACTCGCCATTTTTTCACTTTGTAACAGTTGAACTTGAGATTTTTCATAGCGAACTTGGGTTTCAATGCCTCGAATTTGCCAATAGGCAAGATTCAATTCATGACTGTTTAAAAGGCGATAGGAAACCATCCAAGGAGAATCCTTAGCAGCCAGCCAATTTCCCTGTACCACAATCGGATCTATATATCCAGGGGCGGGTCGCTTCAAGGACTGTTGAGTTGCTGCTAAAATTGTGGTTTGTGCAGGTAATACTAATACCGGAGTTCTAACATAACTATAAAGTACATCTAGGGATTGATCTAAAAATAATTCTAATCCCTGGGGACGGAGAAAAAATTCTAGGAGATCTCGCCGAGAAATCATCCCCAAAAATTCAGAAGTGGAGTTTTCTTTTTGGTCTACAATAATCACTCCGGGAAGTAAGGGATGTCTTTCAAACTGTTGCACAAGGGTTCGCACGCCCGAACCCAAAACTACTTGAAAATCGTATAGGGGCAAATCTTCTAGGGTGGAGTCTAAACTTAAATCTCCTCCGGTTTGACTTTCCCATAAATATGGTACAGATATGCTCGTCAAGGTGATTTCTCGCAGGATGAATTACACGGTGTCTTATTAGCCTAGACTAACATTAATTTTTCAAAAATTAATCAAAAATTNNAATTCATTAATTTTAATTACCAATGGGGGTGATCTTGTAATAGTGCTTCAGCTGCATTCGCTTCTAAGGGACGAGCAAAGAAATAACCCTGTCCTTCTTCACAACCTAAACTTCTGAGTAGGAACAACTGTTCTGAGGTTTCTACCCCTTCTGCGGTCACAGTCATATTCAGATGATGACCGAGGGTAATAATGGCTTGAATAATTTCCAAATTTTGACGAGTTTCACTAATTCTTTGGATAAAAGATCGATCAATTTTTAAAGTATGTAGGGGAAACCGATGTAAATAACTTAGGGATGAATAACCTGTACCAAAATCATCAATACTTAACTGAATATCTCGATCTCTGAGTTGTTGTAAAAGTTCGGTGGCTGATTCGGGATGCTCCATAATCGCACTTTCGGTAATTTCTAATTTTAAATAACTGCTATTTAACTGGGTTTGCAAAAGAATTTTATCAATATTTTGAATTAAATTAAGTTGAGAAAACTGTTTCACGGATAAATTAACGCTCATTTTAATCTTGCGTTTAAATAAACCCCGATCTTGCCAAGATTTTAACTGCTGACAGGCTTCTTTTAAAACCCATAAACCGATGGGAACAATTAATCCGGTTTCTTCTGCTGCGGGAATAAAATCCCCTGGTGATATTAGACCTTTTTTACCATGATGCCACCTTAATAATGCTTCAAATCCGTTAATTCTTCCTGTTGCTAAGGAGATAATTGGTTGATAATATAGGATAAATTCTTCCCGGTGTAATGCCAGTCTTAAATCTGTTTCTAATTCTAAACGTTGTTGAGCGTGACGGTGCATTTCGGTATCAAAAACTTGATACCGATTTTTCCCTTTAGCTTTAGCTTGATACATAGCAATATCAACATCTCTTAAAATATCTTCCGGTTCTTGATAGGTTTTATTCCCAATAACAATACCAATACTAGCATTAATAAATAATTCTTGTTCCTCAAATTTAAACGGCCAAGTCATAGAGGTTTGAATTTTTTGAGCTAAATAATTAGCATCTTCAATATCTTGAATATTTTCTAATAAAATTGTAAACTCATCCCCGCCAAACCGAGCTAACATATCTGTAGATGCTAAATGGGTTTTTAGGCGACGGGCGATCGCAATTAATAGCTGATCTCCGGCAAAATGTCCCAAGGAATCATTCACCATTTTAAACCGATCACAATCCAAAAATAAAACCCCAAATTGATAATTTGGTTCTTGTTGGGTTTGTTGTAAAGACTGGATCAGTCGATTCATAAATAGAACCCGATTCGGTAAATTAGTCAGAGGATCATGGGAAGCAATATGTAGCAATCGGGTTTGAGTTTTTTGATGTTCTAAAATTTCCTTTTCTAGCTCTTTATTTAAGCCTTTTAATTGCAAATTTGCTATTTCTAATTCCATCGTCCGGGCTTGGACTCGCTGTTCTAATCTTTCATTCAGTTGTCGAATTTCTGCCTTAGCAGATTGTAAGGCGATTTGATTTTCAATCCGCGCCACCACTTCTTCAAATTGAAAGGGTTTAGTAATATAATCTACTCCGCCTACTTCAAAGGCTTTGACCTTATCAATCACTTCATTCAAAGCACTTAAAAAAATCACCGGGATCTCACGAGTTTGTTCATTTGCCTTCAGGCATTTACAAACGGTGTAACCATCCATATCGGGCATTTTAATATCTAATAAAATTAAATCCGGGGGCAGAGTTTGCACGGCCATAATTGCCATTTGTCCGGTCATTACCCCTCGCACTTTATATCCCATTTGGATTAAGGCATTAGACAATAGACGTAGATTTTCTAAGGTGTCATCTACGATTAAAATATCGGCTTTAAAAGATGTATGAAAAGAATGATTCATTTCCCTGTCGCTTTTTGAGCTAAATCCATTATCTGATCAAAAGAAAAATTATTCACTAATACGATGATAAATTCAGCTACATGGTTGTGAGATGGAGGAATTTGTTGTACCAGTTGCAAAATCTGTTCTCCCGAAGCTGCTTTCGCGTTATAGTGCAGTCCCATTAACCATTCAGAAGACATAATTTTTAAATCATCAGGGGTAATCAGTGGGGTTGGGGTTGGTGCTAGGGCCTCTAAAGAGGGAAGATCGGGAGCGTATAAATATCTTACCCCTAAATAGTGGGCAATTTTTTCTAAGATAGCATCTTGTCGAAAGGGTTTTCTAACAAAATCATCACACCCAGCCGATAAAACTATAGCTCGTTCTTCTTCAAAAATACTAGCGGTTAAAGCAATAATAACCGTTGCTTGACCTTTTAAATGGAATTTAATTTGTTTTGTGGCTTCATAACCATCCATTCCGGGCATTTGCATATCCATTAAGATTAAATGGGGTTGCCATTTGTGCCAAGTTTCTAACGCTTCTTGACCATTTTTAGCCTCAATCACCTCAANNGGAGATAATAGTTTGACCAATAGTTGGCGATTTGTCAACCGATCATCAACAACTAAAATCCGAAATTGTGCTTGATCTTTTTCTAAGCCAATGACTCGTTTCTCAACCGGGATTATTTTTATATCCTCAACTTTGGCTAGATAAACTGGCAGATAAAATTTAAAAATTGTGCCTTGATTCAGGATGCTGCTAACTTGAATATTACCTCCCATTAAATGGATAAATTTTTGACTAATTGCTAATCCTAAACNNAAAGGTTGTGCCTTTTCCTAATTCACTTTCAACAGAAATATCTCCCCCCATTAATTGGATAAATTTCCGACTAATTGCTAATCCTAAACCTGTTCCTTGCTGAGAGTTAAGTCCAGTTTCTGTTTGCATAAAGGCTTCAAATACTTGATTTAGTTGATCAGATGCAATCCCATAACCGCTATCTTCTACTTCAAAATTAAGAGTTATTTCTGATTCTGTAGTCCCAATTTTATGATCGGATTCAGAGTTAGTTATTACTCGTAATATTACTTGACCTGCGGAGGTAAATTTAATCGCATTTGACAATAAATTAATTAAGATTTGGCTAAATTTACTTTCATCGGTTTTAATATATTGAGGTAAGCTGTGATCTAATTCAAAAATCAGATCTATTCCTTTAGATTTTGCTTTTAACTCAAACATTTTTTCTAAGGTTTTTAGAGAAGAATATAGATTAAAATAACTCAGATTAATTGGGGTTTTTCCCGATTCAATTTTTGTTAAATCTAAAATCTCATTAATTAATTTAAGTAAATGTTCCCCGGATCGATTCACAATTTCCAGATTTTCTGATAGTTGGGAATCGGAGCGAGATTGACGTAACATTAATTGGGTAAATCCTAAAATTGCGTGTAAGGGAGTTCTTAATTCATGGCTCATATTTGCTAAAAATAGGCTTTTAGCACGATTAGCTAATTCCGCCGATTCCTTAGCTTGTTTCAATTCTAATGTTCGTGCTTCTACCCGAATTTCTAGGGTTTCAAAGGATTCTTTAAGTTGAGATACCATTTGATTAAATGATTGGGATAAAACCTCTAATTCATAGATTCCCTGAAATTCAATATTTTGCTGAATTTCTTCTAATTTTCCTTGAGCAATTTTTTGAGAATCTTGATTTAATTTTAAAATTGGTTTCATAATCCATCGTGCAGTTAAAACTCCTAATATTAGTGATATAAATAATGCCAAAAAGCACAGAAAAATGGTTTTTTCTTTATTTTGTTGTATCTTTTCCATAAAGTCAGATTCGGGAACAACAACAACAATTAACCAATCTAAACCTCGTTGATCGGAGTAAGGAAGAACCTGGATTAGTTGTCGTTGGTTTTGATCAATAAAATCTAATTGTTGTGCAGTTTTAATACTTTTAAATTGTCCGAAATATTCAAGTAAAAACATAGCTGTTTTTTGCAATATTTTATCCGAACTTTCAATAGCTTTAATTCGTTGAGTTTTTCCCTGTTTGTCTACCAAAAATGGGTGATCTAAACTAGAACTTGCTACAATTAGACCGGAACGTTCAATAATAAATGTTTGTCCTGATTTCCCTAATTTTAGATGTTTTAAAAAATCACTGATTTGATTCAGAAATAAATGACTTGCTAACACTCCTAACACTTTTCCCTGATTATCCTTAACTACAACATTAGCAGGTAAAACCATTTCAGAATAAGCATGATAAGTAAAAATTGGACTCCAAATTGATTGATCCGTTGGCAATGCCGCTTGATACCAAGGTCGCTCTCGAATCACAAAGTTTGGTGTTTCTCGGACTAATTTTTTGGGGTTTCCTTGAGCATCAAGTTGATGGTATTGAATACTTCCTTTAATAGATGGATTGGATTTCATCATCAATAAACCAGACTGATTAAATCTTCCCACCCCGATAAATTCTTTTTTTTCACTCCCAAACATAATAAAATTGATGGTTTTAAATGATTGTACTTGTAACCAAAAATGATGTTTTAGGTGTTGGATATTATTGATGTCAATATAACCGGATTTAATCGCATCTAAATTGAGTTGATTGATTAAATGGGGAACTTCTAAAAATTGATTTAATTTCTGTTCAATTCGATGAGAAATTTCACTTCTCAGTTGATGAGCAACTTCTTCAACGGCGGTTTGACTGGTACGGAAAGATAGCCAACCAATCAGCCCAACGGTGCTAAATAGTTGTAGAATAAAAGGAACGATTAGAACTAATCGTAAAGGAAATTTAATTAATAAGCGGTTCATTAGTAAAATTACCTGTACAATAGGGGATAATATCTGATATTATATTCTGTATTCAGTAGATTTCGATCTAATATTCTTAGGTAAAAATAATTGACTGTGAAAACTCAAAAACGACCAATTGCTGTAGATTTATTTGCTGGTGCTGGAGGCATGACCTTGGGTTTTGAACAGGCTGGTTTTGATGTTTTAGCCGCCGTGGAAATTGATCCGATTCATTGTGCCACCCATGAATATAATTTTCCCTTTTGGAAGGTTTTTTGTCAAGGTATTGAAACGATCACGGGATTAGAAATTAGAAAGGATTCTGATATTGAAAATCGAGATATTGATCTAGTATTTGGTGGGCCACCTTGTCAGGGTTTTTCCTTAATTGGAAAACGGGCTTTTGATGATCCTAGAAATAGTTTAATGTTTCACTTTATTCGGTTAGTAAATGAATTACAACCGAAATATTTTGTTTTAGAAAATGTTCCGGGTTTGACGGTAGGAAAACATCGACAATTTATTACTGAGATTATTGACAAGCTGCAAAGTCAGGGTTATCAAGTTATAGAAACCTATCAAGTCTTAAATGCTTCCTATTATGGTGTTCCTCAAGATCGATCTCGTTTATTTATTCTAGGATCTCGAAAAGGTTTACCCTTACCTTGTTATCCTCAATTCGTGACAAAACCGCCAAAAGTTAATCCTAAAATTGATCATAATTTTAATAACTTTTCTCCCTGTCCGACGGTTTGGGATGCCATAGGAGATTTACCAACTATTGAACAATATCCTGAATTATTCTTCAAAGATTATACCATAGCCACATATCAAAAATCAAGTTTTTATGCTCAATTATTGCGGGGATTATTCCCCGTTAAGGATGATTTTTCTTATCCTAGAATTTTTGATCAAAACCTATTAACCTGTAGTTTGCGATCGCAACATTCTCCCACATCTACCGCACGATTTGAAGCCACAGAATGGGGAAAAACCGAAAAAATTAGTCGATTTCATAAACTCCATCCCCAAGGATTATGTAACACTTTAAGAGCCGGAACACCCAGCAACCGAGGCGCCTTTACTTCCCCCCGTCCCATTCATCCCTATACCCCCCGTTGTATTACGGTTAGGGAAGCCGCCCGCTTACATTCCTATCCCGACTGGTTTAGATTTCAGGGAACAAAATGGCACGGTTTTCGACAAGTTGGAAATTCAGTTCCACCCTTATTAGCTAAAGCAGTTGCTTCAGAAATTATCAAACTTTTGGGGATAATTCCCAGTCAACCAACAGAAAAGGAAAAATTAGGTGATGATGCGTTATTATATTTGAATATGTCCCAAGCGGCAAAACGCTATAATGTTGATCCTCATGTAATTGAGCCTAGAAAAAGAGGAAATAAGGGTGAATAATTTATGGCAGATAAAAGCAAGAAATCAGGAAGATATGATGCAATTATTGCTGAAATATTTAGACAGCATTATCAAGAAGGTATAACTAATTTTGAATTCAGTCGTTCTGAATTTACTGAAGTTGCTCAAAGTCTCAATATCCCATCTCCTAAAAATTTAGGTGATGTTTTATATTCTTATCGTTTTAGGCGAAAGTTTCCAACAGTAATATCTGATACTGCACCTGATGGTTTAGAATGGGTTATTGAGTTAGCAGGACAAGCAGTTTATAGATTTAAACTGAGTCCAATTAATCGAATTACTCCTAACCCCAATCTAATTTGTATAAAAATTCCTGACTCGACACCTGAAATTATCAGTAAGTATGCTTTAACTGATGAACAAGCATTACTAGCAAAGGTACGCTATAACCGATTAATAGATATTTTTCTAGGAATTACAACGTATTCCTTACAAAATCATCTGAGAACTACAGTACCTAATATTGGACAAATTGAAATAGATGAAATTTATGTAGGAGTAAATCAAAATGGCGCACAATATGTCATTCCAGTTCAAGCTAAGGGAGGATCTGATCAACTTGGTGTTGTTCAAACAAAACAGGATATAAGCTGTTGTATCACTAAATTCCCTGATTTGATTTGTCGCCCCGTATCTACCCAATTTATGCAAGATAATGTTATTGCTATGTTTGAATTAACCCTAGAAGATGAGCAAATTAGGATTGTTAAAGAAAAACATTACCAGTTGGTTTTGAGCAAAGATATTTTAAGAGAGGACTTAGAACAATATAAAATATGGGAATAATTTTAGCAAAGATAAACAAGCCAAAATAGGTATATAATAGAATTAATGTCTCAATGAATTACAATCAATTCTATGGCTAAATCTATTAATCCTAAAGGATTAGATATTTCCCCCTATATTGACCATACCTTACTGAATCAAACCGCAACACCGGAACAAATTCAACAGTGTTGTTATGAAGCAGAAAGATATAAATTTGCCAGTGTTTGTGTGTTTCCCAGTTATGTTACACTAGCAAAAGAAATACTTCAAGGAAAATCTACAAAATTATCTACAGTGATCGGATTTCCTACCGGAGCTACAACTTCAAAGGTTAAACTTTATGAAGCACAGGAAGCCGTCGAAAATGGCGCGACGGAATTAGATGTAGTGATTAATTTAAGCTGGTTGAAAATAGGAAAAACCGAAGAAGTACATCGAGAAATAGCAGAAATTTGTGAAGAAACCGGACAAACGGTAAAAGCAATTATTGAAACCAGTGTTCTTACAGATGAGGAAAAATGTCTAGCCGTTGAGATATTAATGGATGCAGGAATTGCTTATATTAAAACCAGTACGGGTTGGTATGGAGGGGCGACGGTTGCAGATGTTGAACTAATTAAATCTGTTACCAAAGGACGGATAGGAATTAAAGCCTCTGGAGGCATTAGTACCTACCAACAAGCTGTTGATTTAATTGTAGCTGGAGCCACTCGTTTAGGGACTTCTCGCGCCGTTGATATTTTGAAAACCGAAACCAAAAAAGATAGTTAAAAGCCAACATTTAATGAGTAAAACCTATATGGCTACGGGGATTAATTTAAAAGCCCAACCCTTTGGAGAATCTGATCGGCTATTAACAATTTTAACCCGGGAATTTGGATTAATTAGAGCCATTGCACCCGGAGCTAGAAAAGCAAAATCTCGCTTAGGAGGACGGAGTGAATTATTTGTTGTGAATCAATTATTAATTGCCAAAGGGCGATCGCTTGATAAAATAACCCAAGCAGAAACCGTAACTACCTATGGAGGTTTAAGTAAAAATTTAGGCAAATTAGCCGCCAGTCAATATTTAGCAGAATTAGTCCTGAGTCAAGCCATAAGTGAACATCCCCAAGAGGATTTGTTTATACTGCTAAATGAACATTTAAACCGTTTACAAAGCCTTTCTAATTCCCCCTTAATTTCCGATTCTACTCAAATTATTGCCTGTTTAAGCCAAGGTATTTTCCATCTTCTCGCCTTAGCAGGAACGGCGCCCCAAGTGCAATTGTGTTGTTTAACTCAACGGCTACTTATTCCTAATTTTACCGATGAAAATTGGCGAGTTGGGTTTAGTATTGATACAGGAGGAATTATTAACTTGTCCGAGGGGAAAAATTTACCAAGTCTATCCCATCTCTACCCCAAAAAAACAATTTCACTAGCATCAAAAACCACTACTGTCAAGGAGTCTGGGAACCTTTACACCATAGAAAGTGTTCCTCAACCTCAACTTAAAATTAATACTAAACTCACCGCCGGACAGTTAGCAATTTTGCAACATTTGGCCCAACCCGAACTCGTTGATCCGGTGGCGTCGTCCCTGTCTAAATTAATTTCGGCTTGGGACTGGATGACGGTAGAACGCACATTACGACAATATACAGAATATCATTTAGGTTGTTCGATCCGTTCTGGGTCGCTGATTGATACCTTTACCCACCAATTTATTGTTGACCCACCGTTTTAACCCCAATTTGATTCTCTGTAGAGTCTGTCTGTCCCCTTGATTTTGATATTAGTGATCCTACTGATCCAATTAGTCATTAAAATGTTAAGCAGAGACTGTCAATTTTCGGTCAAACCTGACTACTCTGAGAATGTTAATTTTAGATAATAATATGCGATCGCCAGATTTAGAAAAAAACCTTAAATCCCATCAACCCTTAGCCATTATGAAAGATTGGGAGACTGACTCATTGATAGAAATTACCCCGTCTAGTTCCATAGAATTGGAAAATGGAAAAAATCCACCTGCGACTGCTTCCTTGGGTTTAGTTTCTTCAGAGACTAAAGATAGCGAAAATGGGAAAAATAGCCCTATTCCCCAACCTCCCCAGAATGAACAAGAACGGGGATTTTTACCCGTCCTGAGAAACAAAAATTTTCTAGCTCTTTGGAGTGGACAACTTTTTTCTCAACTAGCGGATAAAGTTTATTTAGTATTAATGATTGCGATTATTTCTACTCGCTTTCAACAAGCTGATCAAACTATTAGCGGTTGGGTATCAGCAATTATGATGGCGTTTACAATTCCTGCGGTTTTGTTTGGGGCGGGCGCAGGGGTATTTGTAGATCGATGGTCAAAAAAAGCGGTTTTAGTCATTACTAACTTATTACGCGGGGGTTTAGTCATGGCTTTACCCCTAGTTTTATGGCTATTTCAGGATCAAAAATTCGGTCAATTACCCGTTGGGTTTTACATTTTATTAATCACCACTTTTTTAGTTTCTACCTTAACTCAATTCTTTGCTCCGGCTGAACAATCCGCGATTCCTTTAGTTGTTGAAAAACGTCATTTATTATCCGCTAATTCTCTTTATACCACAACCATGATGGCTTCCGTTATTGTGGGATTTGCGGTGGGCGAACCTTTATTAGCCCTAGCGGATTTAATTGCTAATCAAATCGGTTTTCAATCTATTGGGAAAGAATTAATTGTCGGCGGAGAATATGTGATTGCCGGGTTGATTCTTTTGCGTTTGAATACCAAAGAAAAAAACAATAATTCCGCCCATGAACAACCCCATGTTTTAGAAGATTTACGCGATGGAATTCGCTATTTAAGCAACCATACTTTGATTAGAAATGCTCTATTACAATTAATTATTCTGTTTTCAATTTTTGCAGCCTTAGCGGTTTTAGCAGTGCGTTTAGCGGAATTAATTCCTGAGATTAGTTCCTCTCAATTTGGCTTTTTATTAGCGGCTGGAGGTGCTGGAATGGGCATTGGTGCAACGGTTCTTGGTCATCTAGGTCATCGACTTACCCATTTTCAANNTCAACTAGCCTTAATTGGTTCTTTTGGTGTAGCAGGATCGTTAGCAGGATTATCAATTTTTACTGACCAATTATGGCCGACTTTGATCTTAATTTTATTATTAGGAATTTTTGGAGCAATTGTGGCGATTCCGATGCAAACCACAATTCAAGCCGAAACCCCCGAAGCCATGCGAGGAAAAGTCTTTGGTCTTCAGAATAATGCGATTAATATTGCCTTGAGTTTACCCCTAGCTTTGGCGGGATTTGCCGAAACTTTAATCGGATTATCTAATGTATTTTTAAGTTTAGCAGGATTAGCGATCGCCGGAGGTTTTCTAACTTGG
>DMPJ01000489.1:238-3118 GCA_003456035.1 Planktothrix sp. UBA8402 | reverse complement strand
GAAAGTCTCTGAACTAGAATGTCTTTAAAAATTGTTGTTTAATGTTATTAAAAAGCTGAAATAGAAACTCAAAAACATGATGGATACAACTAACACTCCCTCTCCCATTATCATCATTGCCGGAATGCACCGATCAGGAACTTCGTTAACAGCTTCCTTGCTGCAAAATGTCGGAGTTAATATTGGTAAAAAATTAGTCGGTGCCGACTATGGCAATATTAAAGGTCATTTTGAAAATATTGATTTTGTAGACTTTCACAAATCTATTTTTAAAAGCCATAATATTGATGAATTGGGGTGTGTATTCTCAGGGGAAATCTCCCTAACAGAACAACAGATAGAAACCGCTAAAAAACTGATTGAAATTAATCAAGATCCTTCTTCAACCTGGGGATGGAAAGATCCCAGAACTACCTTATTTTTAGATTTTTGGCATCAATTATTACCCCAAGCCAAGTTTATCTTTGTATATCGTTCTCCCTGGGAAGTAATTGATTCTTTATATCGTCGGGCTACGGATGCCACCTTACTAGATCATCCAGAAATTGCTATCCAAATGTGGAGCAATTATAACCGTAAAATCTTAGAATTTTATCATAAATATCCCCACAATTGTTTGTTATCAAATGTTTATACTGTTGGAAATCAAACTGCTGATTTTATTCAAGAAATTAATCATAAATTTAAACTAAATTTAGAGGGGGAATTTTCTGATCAATTTGAACCTTATTTATTAGTTAATAGGATTATGGCTACTCCCAAACCCCTATTTATTAAAGCCTATTTTCCTGAAGCAATCGAACTTTATCAAACTTTAGAAGCCACTGCTTACCCCTTAAATAGCCGTTTAACCGCCTCGGAATTAGACAGTTTAAATCAACCTTTATCCGCCGATTGGATGTTTGATGATTGGGCAAAACTTAGAAAGCTAGAAAAAAATCAAGCTATTTTAGCAAAAGATTTAGATATTTTGCTCAAAGATAGAGATATTTTAGAAACGGATATTCAACAATGGCAAGAACGCTTTCAAGATGCCGTTGAACGTTTAATTAAAACCGAAAATCTACTAGGAGAAACTCAGTTAAAACTCAATGGTGTAGAATCTAAAATTCAAGAAGCCATAACTAAATTAATCTCTACAGAAGAAGAATTAGGCAGAACTCAAGGGGAATTAGCAGGCTTTAAAACCCAATTTCAACAAGCGGTAGATAAGCTAGTTACCACAGAAAAAGAATTCGGTAAAACTCAGGGGCAATTACAAGCTGTAGATGCCAAATATCAAGAAATATTAAGACGTTGCCTTCAATCAGAAACGGAACTGGGAATTACTCAATTTCAATTCCAAGATTTAAGCATTCAATATCAAGATGGACTGACTAAACTTTTAACCTTAGAAGAAGAATTAGGCATAACTCAACTAAAATTATTAGGGTCGGAGTCTCAATTTCAACAAGCATTAAATAAAATCTTCAGCTTAGAAGATGAACTCGGCAAAGCTCAACAAGAAATTATCGCCATGAAGTCTTCCAAATTTTGGAAACTGCGAGAAAAATGGCAGAGTGTTAAACGGCGTTTAAAACAATTTCGCCGTCATCAATTCATCTACTCGCTAGATTTTCCCCTAAATTGGGAATTAACTGGATTTACTGATAAGTTTTTGAATATTTCCGGTTGGTGTTTTTATACAGGAAATCAAACTTTGCAAGGAGTTAGAGCTAAAATAGGAACGGATATTTTTACTGGAGAATATGGAATAGAACGTCAAGATGTGGCGGATATTCATTCGATTTATTCTCAAGCAAAATTATCAGGATTTTATCTACAAATTCGCGTTTCTCAAGGTAATTCCTTAGTAGAATTAGAAGCTCAAGATAGTAACGGAAAATGGAAAGTATTTGCCAGTTATCCCTTAACAGTTTCCACTTTGAGAGCTTCCTTTGATGTACCGATGCAATGGGAACAACGACAAGGACAAATCCTATTTGCTGGTTGGTGTTGTCATCCCAATCATCGTATTACTCAACTAAAATTAATCTATGGAAATCAGTGGGTAATTTGTGCTTATGGATTACGTCGCGTCGATGTGGGACAGGTATTTCCCAATTGGGTAGAAAGCTCAAAAAGTGGGTTTGAAACTTTAATAGATTTACCCTCTGGAACTTGGGAAATTAGTTTAGAAGCACACTTAGAAACCGGAGAAATCCTGATTTATAATTGTCCTCAAACCTTACAAGTTTCCCGCTATGGATTATTAGAAAAAACTACAGCCAAAGCCAAACAAATCCCCCGCTATGCCCGGGCAATTCAAAAACGGATTGGGGAACGAAAACAACGTTTAGGTCGTTTGTTACCAATGCCTTGGGAAATTCCGGCAATTATGCGACAAATGGGCTTAATGTATCGACAAACAACCGCCCCCCTAGGTGATATTTTGCCCCCCCAAGGGTTTGAATTGCCTCAACCTATTGAAACCTATAATGCTTGGTTAGAAGCTAATCAATGGACGGAACGTAGTTTAGAGTATTTAAAAACTCGATTAACAGCCTATTCTTCTGAAAATTTGCCTAAAATTTCAGTGGTTATGCCTGTTTATAACCCCCCGATTCAATTCTTAGAAAAAGCCATTCAAAGTGTAATTAACCAAGTTTATTCTAATTGGGAATTATGTATTGCCGATGATTGTAGTAGTGATGATAAAATTGCCAAAATATTAACTGAATATGCAGCCAAAGATTCCCGAATTAAAGTGCTTTTTCGTACAGAAAATGGTAATATTAGTGCAGCCACTAACAGTGCAGCTAGTCAAGCTACAGGGGAATTTATTGCCTTTTTAGATAACGATGACGAATTAACCCCCGATGCTTTAGGGGAAATGGGATT
>DMPJ01000489.1:0-185 GCA_003456035.1 Planktothrix sp. UBA8402 | reverse complement strand
TTACTTTCCTATATGTATATGGGGCATTTGTTAGTAGTTAGAAGAACAATTTTTGAGAAATTAGGAGGATTTAGACTCGGATTTGAAGGGTCACAGGATTATGATTTTGCCCTGAGAGCAACGGAAATTTCTAGACCATCGCTGCCTCCTTTTCGACCGTCGCTGTCTCATTTTTACCGTCGCTG
>DMPJ01000011.1 GCA_003456035.1 Planktothrix sp. UBA8402 | reverse complement strand
TAGGCTTCTTGCATATATCCGGCGGCGACTTTCTGTTTATCCCATTCCAAATAAAACTTGGTGGCGAGTTCATTGGCGAGTGCTTCTTCTTGAATAAATCCATTAATTTTAGCCCCAGCGATCGCCCGATCATAAAACTCGATCGCCTCAGCTTTGTGACCTAAAATTCGCTGCTGTTCTGCCCGAATTAAATCACATTTGTGGGCAAAGTTCATCGCTGCATGGGTTTCCCAATTGATCAGATGTTCAAGATCCTTGGTCACCGCTTCACTAATCGGCAATGTCTTCGTATTTGCTAGTAACGTCAGGGCATGATAGAAATAAAACAGGCCATAGAACACCGTCCCAATAATACTACCAATAGTTTTCTCAGCAATTTCTGCCATTTCTAGGGCGTCTTCGGGTTTGCCAAAATGGTAAGCCAGAACCAATTTATGAGCATTGACACTACCGATAGAGTAGGTATCTCCAGCTAATTGATGTTGAGGAAATCGGGTGGTTTCATCGTAAGCGGTGCCCACGAGTTGCTGCGGATCATCGGCTTCACCCGTCCAATTTAAAACCGCTTGTTGGACAATTTGATGAAAGTTGAGAGCGGTTGTTTGTTTGAGTTGGGCGATCGCCTCGCCATAGGTTTGCATTTCTTCCCGCAGTTGCAGCAGTTCACTTCCAGCCGCATAAGCGAGTTGACATCGGTTATAGATACAGTAAGCCGCGAATTCTAAATCTCCCGATGCTAAACCCGCTTGATAACCTTCAATTAAAGGCATGACTGTGCTGTGAATGGGCTGCTGCCAAATCCGCACAAAGGGATAAACTAAATTGATAATTTTGGCTTTAAAACTCGATGCTTTCAAGGTTTCCATCAAGGCGATCGCAATATCCGCCGCCCGATTTCCGGCAACAATTTCCCCCCCATAGGCACAAAGAATCAGTCCATAGGTGGAATAGGCATAGGGAGTTTGAATTGCATTCCCAAACTTCAGGGATAACTCAATTTGTTTAAGCACAATTAACGGATAAAGTCCTGGGGAACCCATATAAGCAGCCGAGGCCATACTGCTAAGAATATTGATCGCGGCCAGATGTTTGGGATCGCTCATCGGGGGCAAATTCATGACATTCTCAATCCTCAGTCCCTCGCCAATGGCCTCCAGAGCCTCTGGAATCATCTCTGGGGTGGGATGTGCGGGTAACTCCACATCCAACTGTTGAAGGGTTTTCCTGGCGACCTGAATGGCTTCTGATAACTGATTCTGGGCAATTAAGGATTGAATTTGGATTTCTAAAATTTTGACTTGTTCCAAGGGGCTGGAAGTATGATTTAGAAATGCTTTTACCCAAGCCTCTACCCGCTCAAATTCCCCAATCAGACAGGCTGAATTAGCCGCTTCAATATGCAATTCTGAGGTAAGAAGTGGCTGTCTGTTCCAGGGATTAGAATTATCATTTGCTAACAGTTGTAACCCCAGGTCACAATATTGGGCTGATGCCGGGTAAGCAGCCGATAGTCGGGCTTTGCGCCCCGCCATCAGATTGAGATTAGCCAAATGATCTCGCTGTTCGGTGTTAGTTATTTGGTCGATGCCTAGGTTAAATTGACTAACAATGGCAAAAATTTTCTCATCGAGTTGATCGGGTGCGGTTTGAGCTAATATCAACTGACCAATTTGCAAATGCAGGGCGGGTTTTTGGTCGTCAGGAATTAGGGAATAGGCAGCTNNGGCAGCTTGTTGGACGCGATCATGCAGGAATTTGTAATGAGCATTAGCAGCAATTCGCTTGACGGTGGAAATCCCGTCAGTTTGGGTAAAGAATTTATAGACTTCACTAATAGGAATAATCAACCCTTCTTGTAAGGCTTTCCACAGATGATCTGCCATTAATGTCAGAGAATTAGCGGTTTCTGAAACGATTGCTAAAGTTGATAAATCAAACTGCGCTCCAATACAAGCTGCTAATTTAAGAACTTTCTGAGTTTCTATTGGTAATTTCTGCAATTGCAGCGCCATGAATTGAACAATATCATCCGTAATTGCTAAGGCTTTGACTTGAGAAATATCACATTGCCAATGCCAAATATCCCAATTAAAGCTAATTAGCTTGTCATCATATAAAGATTTGAGAAACTGGGTGGCAAAAAAAGGATTTCCTTTGGTTTTTTGATAGACTAATTTTGTTAAAGGTTGAGCTAGGGAGGATTCACTATTCAGCGTATCGGCGACCAAGCAATTCATATCTGATTCGCTTAATGGTAGCAAAGTCATTGTATTAACTATCGCTTCGGTTTTCCCGATCTCATCTAGTGTTAACATCAAGGGATGAACCGGGGAAACTTCATTGTCTCGATAGGCTCCTAAGATTAATAAATATCCGGTATCTTGGATTAATAATTTCAGTAAATTCAGTGACGCTAAATCTGCCCATTGTAAGTCATCTAAAAACATGACTAAGGGATGTTCAATGCGGGTAAAGACTTGCATAAACCGAGAAAATAGGAGATTAAACCGATTTTGGGCGGCGCTTCCTGATAGTTCGGTTGCGGTTGGTTGTTTACCGATGATATTTTCCAATTCGGGAATCACATCAATTAAGACTTGTCCGTTATCTCCTACTGCTGCTAATATTTGGGTTTTCCAAGTTTCCAGTTGACTCTGGGATTCTGATAATAATTGTCCGATTAAATCACGGAAAGCTTGTACAAAAGCACTAAAGGGAATATTTCGTTGAAATTGATCATATTTGCCTTTAATAAAATAACCCCGTTGACGGACAATGGGTTTATGGACTTCATTAATTAGGGCGGTTTTCCCAATCCCAGAAAAACCTGCAACTAGCATCATTTCTGTGTTCCCGGTGCTGATTCTTTCAAAAGCTGCTAAGAGTTGATTAACTTCTGATTCTCGACCGTAGAGTTTTTCGGGAATTAAAAAGCGATCGCACAAATCCCGTCGTCCAATTTCAAAGGTTTCTATTTTACCTGTTTCTTGAATTTGAGTTAAACAATTTTCTAAATCATATTTTAGCCCTAAAGCACTTTGATAGCGGTTTTCTGCATTTTTAGCCATCAATTTATTGACGATTTCTGAGAGTACATGGGGAATTTTTGAATTGATTTCATGGACTAAGGGAGGTACTTTGGCAATATGACAATGGACTAACTCCATCGGGTCATTGGATTGAAAAGGTAATTTTTTTGTGAGTAATTTATAGAAGGTTATACCTAAAGAATAAAAGTCCGTTCGATAGTCAACTCCTCGATTCATTCGTCCGGTTTGTTCGGGAGAAATATAAGTCAGTGTTCCTTCTAAGACCTTAGGATTAAGCAGTATTTGTGTTTCTCTGGGTAACAAGGAAGCAATACTAAAATCAATTAATTTTATTTGTTTGGTTTCGGGATTAATTAAAATATTACTGGGTTTGATATCTTTATGAATAATCCGCTCTCGATAGAGTATATTTAAGGTATTGCAGAGGGTAATTGCTATCTGTAAAAACTCGATCAAAGAGAGTACGTTTTTACCTTTTACAACCCATTCTTCAAGAGACATTCCCCCAAAATCTTCCATTACTAAAACATAGCCATTTTGGTAGACTTCTAGGCTATAGGTTTCGATGATTAGCGGGGATTTGAGATGTTTATTAATCGTGTATTCATTGCAAAACTGTACCAGTTCACTAAAGGTGGGATAGTCGTTTTTCAGCCGTTTGATAATTACAGATAATTGGTCACTCTTACGGATAGCCCGATCAACTAAGGTGCGACTTCCTGAATAAATTGTTTCGATAATTTGATAGTCAAGAATTTGAACAGTTGTGTGAGAGTTGTCGTTTTTCGGGGAGTTATCCATAGCCGTATTTGAGAATTGATCAATCTGGGGTTGGTTAAATGTGTAATTTATAAAGTTTTGTTATTACTTTTTTCATAATTGATGACAGTTTAGCCTCAATTTGTGGTAGTTTTATTAAGATTTTATCACGCGCAGTACGGAAACACCCAAAATTTGCCAAATTATCGCCAAGACAAATGATCAGTTAGTCTAGGAATTAAAACTGGAGATCTGGTAATCACCAAGCTCAAAAATATTTCCCTAATTATGTATTGAAAAAAACTGAATTAAATTCTGCAATCACAGGAAAATGATCCGACGGCCAAATATCATTGATTTGATTAACGTCAATGGTAACAGATTTTAATAACATCCGATGATCATAATAAATTGTATCAACGGCGGCGATCGCTTCACCTGTAAAATCATGAAAAGTCTGTTGAGATGCTAAGGGAATATCGGATAAACTATCTAATAATTGAATTTGATTAGCAAGGGGTTTTAATAATTTATTTCGTTCTTCACTATTGGGCTCGGCGTTAAAATCTCCGGTTAATATTAATAACGAATATTCTGGGTTAACTTGACTCAAATGTTCTTGAATTAAAGGAATACTCAATTTTCTAGCCTCTGAACTATAATAATCTAAATGGGTATTAAAAACGGTGATTTGTTGTTGGGTTTCTCTGGAAATAAACAGTCCCCAACTCACTAATTTGGGAGTAGAATTTCCCCACTCTGAACTTATACTTCCNNAGAATTTCCCCATTCTGAACTCATACTCCCAACTAAGTTTGGGGTATCACTTAACCAGAAATCTTTTGATTCAATACATTGGAACTTTTTAGTTTGATAAAAAATAGCACAATGTTCTCCAGTTCCATTGCCAATTTGATCCGTACCAATACTTTGATATTGGGGTAATAATCTATGTAAATCTAAGATTTGATGGGCTTTTCCTTCTTGGGTTCCAATAAGATCAGGGTTGTGTTTTTCAATTAATTTGGCAATAGAATAACGGCGAAAATTCCAGTCATTGTTACCTTGATCTGGTTTATCATAACGAAGATTTAAAGTTAGAATTTTCATGAGTTTTGATTAAAGCGATCGCCTCCAATTAAAAAACCGTTCTAAAAGCGTTTGTTGCCAAGTATTAGCTGCATATTTTTGTTTTTTTAGTAATAAAGCTGCTTTACTATTAACTTCAGATAAAGTCGGATAAATATGAATCCCGGTTAAAGCAGAAACCTTCAAACCATGAGACATGGCTAAAACAATTTCATGAATTAACTCTCCAGCCGATGCACCCACCAAATGAGCCCCTAAAATTTCCCCATTACTCCGAGTAATAATTTTAGCAAATCCTAGGGTTTTTGCTTCAGCAATAGCGCGATCAACCCCCGCAAAAGGTTGTTTTAAAACATAAATATCATCTCCATACTGTTCCTTTGCTTGTGCTTCTGTTAACCCGACTCTAGCTAATTCAGGATCGGTAAAAGTCGCCCAAGGAATTACCCGATAGTTGACTTTACTAATCGGAAAAAATAGGGTATTTGTTAGCACGACAACGGCTTCATAACCCGCAACATGAGTAAATTGATACCCACCAATGACATCACCGCAAGCGTAAATATACGGATTAGTTGTTTGGAGTTTATCATTGACTTTAATTCCCGATTGACTAATTGTAACACCCGCCGCTTCTAAATTCAAGGATTCAACATTAGGAGCCCGTCCCACCGAAACTAAAATTTCATCGACTAAAAGGGTATGATTTCCTGCTATAATTTTCTTCTTGCCATTTTCTATTTCAATCCTTTCCGCTTTAGTATTATTTAAAATCACAATATTTTCCGATAATAATTGCTCTTGAACTACCTTTGACGCTTCCGGATCTTCTTTCGGTAAAATCTGATTTCGACTCGATAAAATTGTCACCTTTGACCCTAACCGCGAAAAGGCTTGTCCCAGTTCACAACCAATCGGCCCTCCTCCGAAAATTGCTAAGGATTCAGGAAAATCTTGTATAGAAAATATCTGTTCATTAGTAAGAAAACCCGCTTGATTTAACCCGGGAATATTAGGAATAGCCGCCCGGGAACCCGTTGCAATTACAAAAGCTCTAGCGGTTAATTTTCGTCCATTAATACTAAAGGTTTTGTTATCTAAAAACTGACCATTTCCAAAAATAACCTCAACTCCTAAAGATTCAAACCGTTCAGGAGAATCATGGGGTTGAATAGTAGAAATTACCTGTTGAACATGACTTGCGGTTTTAGCAAAATTAATGTTATAATTATCTGTATAAATGCCAAATTTAGCTGCATTTTTAACTTCATAAGCCACCCGGGAAGCATGAATTAAAGACTTACTAGGAACACAACCAAACCATAAACAATCTCCCCCTAAGCGATCGCGTTCTATTAAGGCAACTTTTGCCTTTAATTG
>DMPJ01000384.1:3171-9792 GCA_003456035.1 Planktothrix sp. UBA8402 | reverse complement strand
AAAATAATGGTGCGTGCGCGGAGCTTACGCACCCTACGGTTGTTAGAGAAGTTGCCAGAGGTAAGCAAATAGGATCGCTGCGATCGCGCCAATTAAAGTATTAATAAAATTCACTATTTCATTGGTTAACCATGTCAATTTTGTTTGTAAAGTTGCACCAATTACACTTTCTAAATTAGTGGCAATAAACGCAGCAATTACACTCCAAATTATCCCCCAAATATCAATTAAACCCAGACTCCAAGCCAAAATAGAAACAATAATAGAAGCTACAACACCCGCCAAAGTTCCCTCTAAACTAACCGCCCCTTCTGTACCTTTAGGTACGGGTTTTAATGTGGTAATTAAAAATGTCTGTTTCCCGTAGGCTTTGCCAATTTCACTTCCACAGGTATCGGATAATTTTGTACTAAAACTAGCAACATATCCTAATAATAATAACGAAATCCAAGATTGTATTTCCACAAGATCAGGAAACAATAATTGTAGGAAAAATACCCCTAACCCGCATAACGCCCCCGTTAACGCCGAACCCCAGACATTTTCTGGCCCTCTGGCCCCACCTCGTTTTTCCGCAATTCCGGCGGCTTCCTTTTCGGCCATCCCAATCCGGGTCACACCCGAACCCACGAAAAAATAGAACACCACAATTATATAACCCCGCCAACCCAAACAACCCCAAATTAGCACCCCCAATATCCAAGCATGAATCCATCCTGGAATTGTTAATAACTTTTTTGCTACAATTAGCCCCATACTAATTAAAATTGTATTTAAAGCGATCGCAAACAACCAAGGATTAAGCCAAACTAATTCATAAATCATAAATTTGATCTCAAAACCATGAACAAAACTCTATTCCATCTTGCCTTTCCCTTGAACAATATTGAACAAACTAAAGCCTTTTATGGGGGCGGGTTAGGTTGCGAAATTGGCCGAGAAACTAGCAATTCCATAATTATGAACCTTTATGGTCATCAAATTGTTGCCCATGTTAACAAAGAACCCCTAACCCCACAAAATGGTATTTATCCCCGACATTTTGGGTTAATCTTTACTTCTGAAACCGACTGGGAAAACCTCTTAGACGCAGCCCAACAAAAACACTTAAAATTTTACCAAGAACCGAAACGCCGTTTTCCGGGTTTACCTACGGAACACCGCACGTTTTTCTTAGAAGATCCGTTTGATAATTTGTTGGAATTCAAATATTACTGTTATCCTGAAGCGGTGCTCGGTTGTAATGAATACGCCCAGGTTGGAGACGTTTAAAACTATATTTTGTTACCCGTTATTAACTTAAATAGTAGCGGGTGATACTGAACTGCTCAGGGTTTTTATGGGTGAATTTAAGGCTTTTTCTACCAGAGCTAAACTTTTGGGATCAGTAACCATCCAAGCGTGAAGAAAAACATTAACGGTGAATTCTTCACCAATGGGCATTTGAGAACTTTGGGCTGGCACAATCATCCCATCCAAAGGTGTCCAAATTGAGGTAAAATTGATCCGATCTAGGATTTCTAAATCGCGATTTAAGTCTTCTAAAAACGGACTATTAGAACGCATTTGAGATGCCGCTAAGGTGGGGTAAAGATATCCGGTAATAGTTCCGTGATGGGGCGAGGAAATCGTGATCAGACGTTGGACTCGTTCAATTCCTCCTAAGCGTTGAATATAATAGCGACTCACAATTCCGCCCATACTAAACCCGATTAAATCAATCGCTTGTTCGGGGGGAAAAGTTTGATTTATATAATCTGCAACTTGTTTGGCTAATGCTTCTAACCCAAATCGGCCATCATGGGGAATCAGATTTAGACTGTGAACATCCCATCCCCGTTTAGTTAGATGGGTTGTCATGGTTTTAAAAATGGCTTTGGTATCAAATATACCGTGAATTAGTAAAACCGGATTGCGAACAGTGCTGTTATTCATAGAATTTAAAATTGGATTAATTTGGTTCCAACTTAGACTATCACGGGAGATTATTGATTCACCTTGAGGACAGTCCTGGAATTGGTTGGCCGTTCGGCTAACTCCTATTCTGAGAAATTGGTAAACAAATGCAAAGATATGAGAGATTTTTAACCAACGGTTCCCGAAATTAGTGGTTTTGTTAAAACGTAATGTAACAATATGTAAATTTTTATCGACAAATTTTTCATTTTTCCTTAGTCTAAATTTAGGGCTAAGGCTTTAAACTTTCTAAAAATACCGACGGAGTAAGCATAATGTTAAAAAAGATTTTTGGTTCTAAGAAAGAAAAAGATGAATATTATTTAGAATTTGGCGATGCTAAAGATATACAAGCACCCCCAGCCGAGTCTAAACCCGCACCCAAAGCCAAAGAAAAATCAGCAAAACCAGCAGCAGCTAAATCACAAACTACGGCCGTTGCTCCTCCTCAACCCCAACCCGTCCCAGTTAAGGAACCCGCACCTCTTAACCCACAGGTAAAAACACCCGCCGGAATGAACTTTTCCACGGAATATTTAATCCCCCAATCCTCAACCCCCCGTCGTCGGCCAGGGCCGAGTCTGGCGATGTTCACGGATATCGCAAATCAGATCAATCCCTCTTAATCATAGAAAAAACTTATGTGAGCCGTTCTTGATCGCTCCCCCTGTCTGTTTGGCTGAGAGCATTGAAAGTTTTACCGCCAACAGATATGACACATAACCACTAATCTCCCTAGCTGTCTGCATTAGGCTGGGGAGGTTAGTGGTTTTTGGGGTTTTTGGGTTTTGTAATACAGAGTTGTGAGCAATAATTGAGCTAGAATAGATTTGTGTGACAATCTATCTATTGGAACCCTGAGTGCCAAGGGTGCTAAATAATCTACTTAATTTTGATAGGCTAATCAACAATGCACCAAGTGCCTACCGACCGATTAACGGTGCAGTGATTGGTTGGTTTCTGTTATCAATTATAGCATTTTGTCGGCGACTGAAATCGCTAAATTCCCTTTTGCTCAGTTGGCTTTAGCCACACTCGTTTCCAAACTTCTATGAGGTTTCTATGACAAAAGATACCGATCTGATTAAAAGTCTTAGCCCCAGTGCTATGGATCAGATCATGTTATATCTGGCCTTTAGTGCCATGCGAACCAGTGGACATCGACATGGGGCTTTCCTCGATGCCGCTGCAACGGCGGCTAAGTGCGCTATCTATATGACCTATATGGAGCAGGGAAAAAACCTGAGAATGACAGGACACCTGCACCATATTGAACCTAAGCGAGTTAAGGTGATTGTTGAAGAAGTTCAACAAGCATTAACCGAAGGCAAACTATTAAAAATGTTGGGATCTCAAGAACCCAGATATTTGATTCAGTTTCCCTATGTTTGGCTAGAACATTATCCTTGGCAGCCGGGACGTTCTCGAATTTCAGGAAGTAGTTTAACTCCAGAAGAAAAGCGGGTTCTTGAAGGTAAACTCCCTCAATATTTACCCGATGCTCAATTAATTAATTCCTTTCAATTTATGGAATTAATTGATTTTTTACACAGACGCTCTCAGGAAGATTTAGAACCAAATCAGAGAATGCCTTTAAGTGAAGCATTAGCCGAACATATTAAGCGCCGTTTAACTTATTCAGAAACGGTAATTAAAATAGAATCTCCTTGGGGAATGCCTTTTTATGCCCTAAACCGTGCGTCCTATTCTCCTGAAGATCAGGAGGAGCGAACTTTTATTATGGTGGAAGATACAGCCAGATATTTCAAATTAATGAAGGATTGGGCTGAACGTCAACCTAGGGTAATGAGGGTTTTAGAAGAATTAGATGTCCCCCCGGAACGTATTGATCGAGCAATTGAAGAATTAGATGAAATTCTTCGACAATGGGCTGATCGATATCATGAAAAAGGCGGAAAAGCGATGCTCGTGCAAATGGTATTTGGGCCGAAGGAAGAGGATTAATTTAAAGGGTTTAAGCATGGCAAAAATACAGGAGTTATAATTATTTATAGCTCCTGTATTTTGGGATAATTAATCTTGAATGTTCAAGGTAATCTTAACTGATTGTAGTTGTTGATTTAACCATCGTTCAAATAACTCATTTTGCAATCTTTGTTTGAGTTGAGGGTTATCTAAGGACGCTTCTAACAATTCGTCCACTCGGAAAATACACCAGCCACCCTCTACTTCCAGAGGGCCAACAATTTGTCCGGGTATGGTTTGCTGCAAAACTACCTTGAGAGAATCGGGGAAAGTTGACCAAGCAACGGCTCCCATCATGCCATTAAAAGAGCGTTCATTAGTAATTGAATACTCCCGTGCTAATTCTTCAAACCGGGTGTCGCTTTCTTTCAAACGGGAAAATAATGTTTCTGCTAGTTCATAGTCATTCAAGGAAATTCTTGATAAAACTACTGCATCTAAAGCGGGTTTACGTTCTTGAAAGTATTCTTCAAGTTGCGGTTGTACAACTGAAAGTTTGAGTTTTTCCCGTTTGAACCCAGAAACAATTTGTTCGTGAAAAGCTTCGTAGGTCATGCGGTTACTTTCTAACCACTGTTGAAAGGCTTGGGGGTCACTGAGATTACGCTCTAATCTAAAATTCACTACTGATTGTTCAATACTAGCAGCAGGAACATCTAAATCAGGCCGTGATTGCAATTCCCGATCCAGAATATATTCCCTTAGAATATCTGTGATCATGGGCTGTAGTTTTCCAGCCGCTTGCAAGTATTTCAGAGCTTGACTTAACAGAATGGGTTCGTCGTTAACAGTTAAAAACGGATTGGCCACTGAAATTTACATCCTAAACATAATTGTATTCACAAATATTGTAAGGGTTTAGGTTCTCCCGCTATCGGATTTAGCGAGAGTATTCAAGAGGCGGGCAATGGGGAATGGGCAATGGGCAATGGAATCTCCCTATTGCCTATTGCCCATTCCCTATTCCCTATTTACAATTAATATTAATTGTAGAGCCGTAGGGGCGGGTTCTGTAAGAATTTATGTTGAGGACAAATAATCTGAAAAAACCCGCCCCTTTTTTAAGCGGCATTGACTTGATTTTGCAAGGGTTTTCCCTGTTCAAAATCGGAAAGATTAGTGATCGTGGTGCGGGCAATATCATCTAAAGCATTTTCAGTAAAAAAGCCTTGATGTGCCGTAATCACAACGTTAGGAAAAGATTGCAGCAATTGAAAGGTATCATCTTGAATAATAGTATCAGAAAGGTCTTCAAAGAAAAGTTTGTCTTCTTCTTCATAAACATCAATACCGACATAACCAATTTTCTCGGATTTAATCCCATCAATTACTGCTTTTGTATCTACTAATTTGCCCCGACTGGTATTAATTAACATCACCCCGGATTTCATCTGGGCGATGGTTTCTTGATTAATCAAATGGTGAGTTTCTGGAAACAAAGGACAGTGTAGAGAAATAATATCTGAACGTTGCCAAAGTTCCTCTAGGGAAACATATTGAGCATTTTCCAGCTTCTCGAAGTTGGGATTAGGATAAACGTCATATCCTAGAATATTACAGCCAAATCCCTGCATAATTTGAGCAAATATCTGTCCAATTTTGCCAGTTCCTACCACGCCAATAGTGCGATCGCGCAGGTCAAAACCCAACAACCCATCTAAAGCAAAATTATCATCCCGAACCCGATTATAAGCGCGGTATAATTTGCGATTAAGCATTAGAATTAATCCCACCGCGTGTTCGGCGACGGAATAGGGAGAATAGTCTGTTACCCGTACAACTTTAATCCCTAATTTTGCCGCCGTTTTCAGATTAACATTATTGAAACCCGTACAACGGAGAGCGATCAATTTTGTGCCTTGGGCGGCTAATATTTCTAATACTTCTGTTCCCAAATCATCATTAACAAATACACATATCGCCGGAAATCCATTTGCTAGTGATGCTGTTTGCGCTTCCAGACGAGCATCAAAAAAAACAAATTCATGATTAGCTTGGGAGACGGTATTTTCTAGCTGAATAAATCGACGATCGTAGGATTTGGTACTAAAAACAGCAACTTTCATAAAAACCTCATGGGAGTTGGGAAATGATCGTGTCTATAGCTTACGGCAGGATACTCAATTATGATCGATTGAAGTCTTACCGAATATTAATAACTTGTTGAAGTTGAGCGATCGCATTTTTAATTTTAAACGATGCGATCGCCAGCGATAACACGAGTTTTGTTCCGGTTTGCTTCCCGTTGGAACTCTCCTCGAACTTGCAACAATAGAAACCGGGTTTCTCACCCAGATTTTAGTAATTTTATCCAGATTTTTGGTGGAGAAACCCGGTTTCTGCTACAGATTTCATCCGGTGTCGCTTATTTATGGTAAGCAGAAATTAGCACGGATTTTGCTATTTTTTGCCCAACTATTCCGGCTGTTGAGAATATCGTCTAGCTCGCCAACTAAATAGCAAGGCTAGAATAACCGAAGGTAAGCAAACAGTAATTCCAGCAAGAGTTGAGGACGTTGGAATCGCCAGCAATGGGCCAACGAACTTGATCAAAACCGATAGTCCCAGGGACAAGAGTAGAACTTTGAGTAGAAATGTGATTTTGTTATCCATAAATGGCATTGTATAAATAGAGAGAGTGCGATCGCAACTAGGCAGAAACCGGGTTTCTCAACCAAA
>DMPJ01000384.1:0-3094 GCA_003456035.1 Planktothrix sp. UBA8402 | reverse complement strand
TCGCCAATCAGTCAATATGTTAAGTTACCAACCATTGTACCCATTACCCTTGAAAGTCGTCGGGCTGCCTGTTTGCTGCCCCTGTGGGAGACGGAACAGCCTATTATGTCCCTGGTAGAACGTTGGCAACAGATTCAACCTGTAGACCCTGCTACCCTAGAACTGATCGATCCTCAAATTGCGTTTAATCAGGTTAAGGAACTCCTCAAAACCCTGGATGCCTTTCTGTATGTGCTTTTGCAGCGTTCAGGATCAAATTAAAAAAAAATTTTGTTGGGGTGATATGAAACTTTAAAGCAGTGGGTAAGTTAGAACTACCAGATAAAAAGTTAAACATCCCCCCAAACGGAGAAAAGATTATGAAGACTGAATTTAAAGCGAAATTCCTGCAATACGTTTCTAATAGAAAAAAAGAAGAAGGTTTCACCTTAATTGAACTGTTAGTTGTTATTATCATTATCGGTATTCTGGCTGCGATCGCTCTGCCTTCTTTCCTCAGCCAAGCTAACAAAGCCAAACAATCCGAAGGGAAACAATATGTTTCTTCGCTTAACAAAGGTCAGCAAGCCTTCTATGTTGAAAATAATAGTTTTGGATCTGATGTCTCGCAATTAGGAATTGGCCTCAAGACACAAACATCTAACTATATTTATAGCATCCCAACTCCTACAACGAGTCATGTAAACAGTACGGCTACACCCCTGAACACTGCTGCTTTGAAAGGGTATGCTGGTGGTGTTGGATTAGTAGCGGTTGCGGGCAGTGATGCCAAGACGGCTCAGAGTATTCTTTGTGAAACAACTAGCCCAGGAACCCCTACTGCTGCGGGTAATGATGGAACAAAATTAAGTTGTGCAACCACTATGAGTGAAGTGACGAAGTAGTAACTTCCAGTTTGAAGGAATTTCCTTGTTAAAAACTATAAGCAGGTGGAGTTGTTATTTCTACCTGCTTTGTTGTATGTATTTTTTTAATTATTAAATAGGATGATATGGTTGCTCAAGATTTACTATCTATGACATCGGATTGGCAAGAAAAAGCTGAACAATTGTTATTAAAAAAGAATTATACTGAGGCGGAAAAGCTCTATGAACAAGCGATTGAAGCCCAACCGGAAATAAAATCTTACTATTGGTACTTAGGATTGGTATTGCTATTGCAGGGGCAAGAAGCAGAGGCACAAACCACTTGGTTATTTGGGATGGCTGATGGGGAGCCAGAACAGATAGAGGAGTGGACTCAAGAATTAATTCAGGTCTTGGAAACCGAAGCCGAGCGACGACGCTTAGAATTAGAAGACTATGCTGTAGCCTGGGCAATTCGACAACATATCCGAGAAATTAAGCCGACGGATATTAATAATCTCCTGCATTTAACCGGATTATCAATGTGCTTACAAACCTACACAGGTCAAGAACCAACTGAGTTAGGTTTGCTGGAGTTGCTCAAAGAAGAATCCGCAACGGTAGATTCAGAATTATTACTCCAAGTGATTAAAAGTGTTGTAGATTGCGCTCCCTTACTCACTTCATCACTCAATTTAACAGAGGCCAGTTTAGTTCATATTCAGAACACCGATGTCTTTATTAATCAACTTATAATTCCTTTTGTCTATAAAATGGCTCACTCAGCCAAACAACCCAGTACCGCAGCAAAATTTTCTGAACTGGGTTTGCGTTTAGCTCCTGAACATCCTGAATTACTCTGTTTTAGTGCTTCTGCTTATCAAGATAGCGACCTTTTTGACCAGGGAATACAAGCTGCTAAACTCTATTTTTCTGTAACTACAAATTTAGCCGAAAAAGTTTTTGCAATCCACCTGATTATGCGGGGATTGATGAGTGCTGGGGGCTACTGGAAAGAATTTTGTGAAGCCACTGAACAGCAAAAAGATTTATTAAAAGTATTACTAGAAGAACAACCCACAGATTTATCGGAGGTTCAGACGATTAGATTATTTAATACAATGTTTTTTTTCCCTTACTTTGAAGATAATCCTCAAGAAAATACCAGGCTAAGAAGTCAAGTTTCTAACCTGGCTCAATTAAATATAGAAAACTATGCTAAAGAACAAGTAGAACGATATCGCAACAGACAAACTACCCGTTTAAATCAGGCTGCTGTTGAACGACGCTTGAAAATCGGATATATTTCCAACTGTTTTCGTTCCCATTCCGTGGGTTGGCTGGCGCGGTGGTTATTTCAATATCATAACAAAGAGAAGTTTGAAATTTATGGTTATTTTATTTGTTACGATCATTATAATTACAATCAAGTCCAAGAGTGGTATGTTAATAATATTGAAAACGTTCGTAAATTAGACTTCAGTGGTCTGGAAGCGGCTGAAAAAATTGATCAAGATGAAATTGATATTTTAATTGATCTTGATAGTCTGACTTTGACAGCAACTTCTGAGGTCATGGCACTTAAACCCGCACCTGTGCAAGTAACTTGGTTAGGATGGGATGCGTCTGAAATTCCCACTATTGATTATTATATTGCTGACCCTTATGTGTTAGCTGAAGATGCTCAAAGTTACTACAATGAAAAAATTTGGCGTCTCCCTCAAACTTATCTGGCTGTTGATGGCTTTGAAGTGGGTCTTCCTAATGTTCGCCGAGATCAGTTNNGATATTCCCAGTGATGCGATTATTTATTTTACGGCTCAACGAGGATATAAATATAATCCCCATACCGCACAATTACAATTAGAAATTCTCAAAGCTGTTCCTAATAGTTATTTTCTTATTAAAGGAGTAGCCGATCAAAAATCACTCAAAACTTTTTATTCTGAAATTGCAGAATCAGTTGGGGTAGATTGCGATCGCTTAAAACTACTACCCTTACCACCCACAGAAGCCATCCATCGAGCTAATTTAGCCATTGCTGATGTGGTACTGGATACTTACCCTTATAATGGAGCCACAACCACGATGGAAACTCTGTGGATGGGGATTCCAATGGTAACAAGAGTGGGACAACAATTTTCAGCCCGAAATAGTTATACAATGATGATCAATGCGGGAATTACAGAGGGAATTGCCTGGACAGATGAAGAATATGTGGAATGGGGAATTAAGTTAGGAACAGATGA
>DMPJ01000292.1 GCA_003456035.1 Planktothrix sp. UBA8402 | reverse complement strand
GACTGCATCCCCTAAAAATTCTAATCTTTCATTGTCTTCTCCGGCATTAGGATGTTCATTCAAATAAGAGCGATGGGTTAATGCTTGTTGTCGCAATTGTTCGTTTTTGATCTCTGGAAGTTGGGTTATCATAATATTAAGATTGAGGCGATCGCAATTTTTCTAAACTTAGACTAAAATCAATTCTCCGTTACAATTTTGAATAATTCCCTCCTTAATTACTGCCTCTACAAATTTGCTGAATTTAGCAAAAATTTTTCCATCGGGTTTACCAATAGATGAGATTTTTTTGTAGCCAGAAAGTCGAGGATGGTTTTTGATTAAATGACCCAGTAGAGCAATAGTGGCTCGTTTTTTTTCCGCTTTTAAGGTTTTGATTAACTCAATTAAGCAATTTTTAGCTTCTTCGTAAGTGATCATTACTGAGTGATCTAAGCTAGATTTAATCAGATTTTCCTGGGATAATTTATCAATTAATTCCTCAATATTATAAGATTGTTTGACAGCATCAATCAATTTTTTATTCACATTAGACCTGGATATTAAAGTTACTGATATATCTGATTCTTGTAAATTCTTGACCAAGGAAAGATAATCTTTATCTCCAGTAATTAAAATCACCTTTCTAATTTTTCTATCTGATATTATATCATATTCGCAATCTCGAATGATTTCCTTATCAACAGCATTTTTCTTCATTGAAGAAACACTAATGGTTTTGAAACCAGCCTTAAAAATAGCTTTTTCAAATAGCTCAGTTTCTTGCCTCCAATAAGCATAAGCCTTATTAATCAATATATTACCTTCTTGATTTAACCACAAATTCAAAAATTTAATTTTTTCAGGGGAAATCCGAACATTTTGAACATCCCAATAAATGGCGATACAAGGTTTCATGTTACCTCATGATTTGATGATCAATTACACACCTACAAGGATTGAATCCAAAAGGCAGATTTTGACGATTTTTGGCTAAAGTCTGAAGCACCGGAACAAGCATAAACTCTACTCCGAAATTTGAGACGAGAGCCAATCTCACCATAACAACTTTTATTCAAGTTAGGTTAATTTAACTATATGCACATTAACCACAAAATGTCAAGTTTTTTTTCTGAGTTAGGACTAGGGATAAAAAGTATAGTAGGCAACAGGCAACACCGGAGGTAAAGCCTTTAATTTTTGGTGATCTGAGATTGATCTTATAAAAACAGGGTTGATCTCAGGAAAAACCCTGTTTGTAAGAGCGATCGCTAATAAAAACGGTTTTTTGTTAAAAAACTCAGGTTTTATTACAATTTACTAAAACATCCTTCCTTAAGATTCTGAATTTTCATCAGCAATATTTTCATTCTCTTTATCTTTTTTATGGCTATTCTTACCGCCCTTGCGTCCAATGGCTGCCATGTGTTCTCGATTTTGGCTGACGGCTTTACCGCCTTTGCGTCCGGCTTCTCTGGCTTCTTCGGGAGTAAACTCATGAGCGCGTCCTGACTCATGGGCTGCTTTACCGCCTTTACTAGCAATTTCTCGTTGCTTTTCTTGATCCATAGAAGCAAATCCACGTTTTTCTGTAGCCATGATTTTCTCCTTATCTTTTATTGATTGGCTAAACACTACTGTATCTATGTGATTAGGATTAACCTTCTACCAGAAGATAGACTTAACCTTTTTCACCAATAAACTGAAACCCTACTATTAATAGTAGCATTTCTAATTTAACTCATGTGGAAATGTTCTATTTATTTAATCAATATCCGCTCGATCCTAGACCGGAGAATTATCCCTACCCTTAATAAACAATGGTATAAAATAAATCTTTCATTTTTTCCTTTCCCACCTGAGCAAATAATTGATCAAGGGAACTGGCATCGGCAATTAAATGACCTTTTTCTAAAGCCACCCATCTGCCTCGATAATGTTCACGGTGCAGAATCACCCAATTTAGATTTAAAGGGGTATCAGGATTGCGGGAGAGTTGATAAAAAGGCACATTGGGTGACGATAAAATTTTAGCATAGCGTTGAATTTTATCATGATTAGGATAATCTTGACTGGCTTGATTAGAGAGGGTTTTAGCTTGATTAAAATTCCCTTGACCTAATGCCAAATCAATAGCTTGAATTAATTCTTCTGGTGTATCAGCATTCATTTAAACCAGTTCTTCCGGGTGTTCTTGTATCCAATCTTGCCATAAATCTGGGCGACGCTCACGAGTCCGTTGAAGTTGTTGTTGTTTTCGCCATTGCTCAATTTTGCCATGATGTCCTGATAATAAAACATCGGGAACAGGTATTCCCCTAAACACAGCCGGGCGAGTATAGTGGGGATAATCGAGTAACCCCTGTTCAAAACTTTCAGCTTGGAGAGATTCCTCCTTTCCTACTGTTCCAGGTAATAATCGCACAACTCCATTTAAAAGTGCCATTGCCGGAATTTCCCCCCCGGTGAGAACAAAATCCCCCAAAGAAACTTCCCGGGTAACTAAGGGTATAATTCGTTCATCAATGCCTTCGTAATGTCCACAAATTAACACAATCTGCTCAAAATTTAACGCCAAATCTCGGAATAACCCTTGGTGCATTTGTTCCCCTTGGGGGGTCAAGAAAATCACTTCTCGACGGGGTAAGATGGGTAAAGACTCAACCGCCGCATAAATCGGTTCCGGTTTTAAGACCATCCCCACACCGCCCCCAAAAGGTTCATCATCCACCCGATGATGTTTGTCCAGGGTAAAGTCCCGGGGGTTGACTAAATGGACACTGGCAATTTCTTTGTCCAGAGCTTTGCCCAGAAGACCTGAGCTCAGGGGAGAGGCAAAAAAATCAGGGAATAGAGTAATAATGTCAAAACGCACAGTATTATTATTTGGTCACCTAGGTTGAAAAAAATTTTCAGCCTAAACTTTCCAACAAAATGTCATGCTATATGATAGTCCATAAACTTAAATATTTGTTAATTCGTATCAAAATATACTAAAATGGATCAGCTTTTTTGACTTNNCACTTGGCGCGGCTACCTGAACTTGATTCCCGGGAATCTCCCTGTGGAATAACTGGGAGTTAAGTCAAACAGGTAGCTGAACCCAGTACAGATTGATTCGAGGAGACACACTATGCAGCAGTTGACATCTCAGGCCCTTGAACAAATGATTCCCCAACAAACCAAAACCTCTATCATGATTATTGGTGGAGCCGAAGACAAAGTTCATGGA
>DMPJ01000026.1:9390-9828 GCA_003456035.1 Planktothrix sp. UBA8402 | reverse complement strand
TTTAGCTTGACCGACGGGAATCCCCACACCATACCGCTTAGGTTGGTGTGGGATGAAAGGCGCGATCTGCTGAGGATTCCATCTGTTCGCCATCTCAAAGCATAGCTTTGAGCAGTGGGCAGATGGATGATGAGACGAACAAAATATTTTTTTAATTGTTCGATCATTTGTGATAAATTAACACTAATTGAGGCATATTAGTCACAACTCAATGAAAGTAACATATCAGTACCAGTTCTATCCCAACACCAATCAAAAGATCAGCTTAAACCAATGGCTGAGAATTTGCCGATACTGGTATAACCGTCAGTTGGGAGATCGCTTTGATTGGTGGGAAATGAATCGTACTGCTATCAATGCTTGCCCATTAAAAACCAGCATTGCGGCTCCCAGAGAAAAGCCTAACTACTACTCACAGAAACAACAATTACCAATCAT
>DMPJ01000026.1:3581-9284 GCA_003456035.1 Planktothrix sp. UBA8402 | reverse complement strand
AAAACTGAAGCCGACTACCGAACTATGACTTTTCCCACAGCTAGTAATAATTGGATTAAATTGATTCGTAAGAATTGGATTTATATTCGATTACCCAAATTAGGAATTGTAAAAGTTCGGATGCACCGCCCAATTCCCAATGGGTTTGTTGTTAAACAAATAAGTGTCACCAGAAAAGCTGACGGTTGGTTCATTCAGTTGATTCTTGAAGACATTTCTGTACCTCAATTCACACCTGATCAAGTTATTCCTAATTGGGATAACTCAATTGGTTTGGATGCAGTATTACACGAAGATGTTTATTTAGCAACATCAGAAGGTGAAAAATTTCCCTCTCTGAAGCCACTCCGAAAGAATCAGTTTAAGTTGGATCGCATTTCAATAAAGCGGAACAAGCGGAAGCGAGGTTCTAAATCGAGACGTAAATTAGCAAAAAAGGAAGCAAGACAACATCAAAAAATTGCTCGTTCTCGTAAAGACTTCCATTACAAAACTGCTCATAAATTGGCGAGATCGGGAGCTAAATTCTTTTTCCATGAAGACTTAAATCTCAAAGGTTTGACTAATCGAAATCAGACCAAACAAGATGAAGACGGGAAATATTTACCCAACGGTCAATCAGCTAAGTCGGGACTAAATAAGTCTTGGCAAGATGCGGCTTTTGGGCAATTTTTCACGACGCTGGACTACATAGCCGGAAAAGCTGGAGCAGTTGTCATTTCACAAAAACCTGCTTATACTTCAATGGTGCTTAGTTATCGGAACGAAATTATTTTTACCGATTGTAGTATCCGAGATTATTGGGACGAGCAAAACTCTTTGATAGTTGATCGTGATATTAATGCCGCGATTAATTTAAAAAGACTGGGGCCCTAGCATTTTCCCCAGTATAAAACGCCGTAGTGGGAATCTTTCTGTAGTTGGTTCTATGGATAACAGTACCACCAAGGAAATCTTGCATACCCTTCATCGGGCTGCTAAGAAGCCCACATCAACCTGGTTACAGGTATGATGTGGGAGTATGTCACAATGAAAACAACTATCTATGGGCAGGTTAATCAAGAGCATCTTTTAATATTATTCCGCTCACGGAAAAACCTACCCCCAAGTCAACTAAAACACAGTTCGAGGAATTACTGTGCAACTAAAAACTAAAATAGCTGCAAAACGGGCAACAGGTGCTTACGCATTGATGGACAGTTTGAAACGTCATGGCGTCAAGCATATTTTCGGATATCCTGGTGGGGCGATTTTACCGATTTACGATGAACTCTACCGCTTTGAAGCCACCGGGGATTTACAACATATTCTCGTCCGCCATGAACAAGGAGCCGCCCACGCGGCCGATGGTTACGCACGGGCAACGGGTCAAGTCGGGGTGTGTTTTGGGACATCTGGCCCCGGAGCCACTAATTTAGTCACAGGTATTGCTACGGCCCAAATGGACTCGATTCCGATGGTAGTGATTACTGGACAAGTTCCCCGCCCGGCCATTGGTACGGATGCTTTCCAAGAAACGGATATCTATGGAATCACCCTTCCGATTGTCAAACACTCCTATGTGGTGCGTGACCCGAAAGATATGGCTCGAATTATCGCCGAGGCTTTCCATATTGCCAGTAGTGGACGACAGGGCCCGGTATTAGTTGATATTCCTAAAGATGTAGGTTTAGAAGAATTTGATTATATTCCGGTTAATCCTGGGGAAGTTACCTTGCACGGATATCGGCCAACATTCAAAGGAAACACCCGCCAAATTAATCAAGCGATTAAATTAATTCGCCAAGCAGAACGACCTTTATTATACGTTGGGGGCGGAGCCATTGCCGCTAATGCCCATCGGGAAGTTAAAGAGTTAGCAGAGTTGTTTAATCTACCCGTGACTACAACTCTGATGGGTAAGGGAGTTTTTGACGAAAATCATCCCTTGTCCGTGGGAATGTTGGGAATGCACGGCACCGCTTATGCTAATTTTGCCGTGACTGAATGCGATTTATTAATTGCCGTTGGCGCTCGTTTTGATGACCGGGTGACCGGGAAACTAGATGAATTTGCCTCCCGTGCCAAGGTGATTCATATTGATATTGACCCGGCGGAAGTCGGGAAAAATCGCGTCCCGGATGTTCCCATCGTTGGGGATGTTAGACAGGTGTTAGTCGATTTATTGCGCCGATGTCATGAAACGGTCGAAGTAACTGAAACCAGTCAAACGGCGGAATGGTTACAACGGATTCAACATTGGCGAGAAGATTATCCCCTGGTTGCGCCTCAGTATGAAGATTCCCTTTCTCCCCAAGAGGTAATTGATACTTTGGGTAAAATGGCTCCCAATGCTTACTACACAACCGATGTGGGACAGCATCAAATGTGGGCGGCTCAATTCCTGAAAAATGGCCCTCGGCGGTGGATTTCCAGTGCTGGCTTAGGGACAATGGGTTATGGAATGCCTGCTGCTATGGGGGCAAAAACTGCCCTACCCAATGAACAGGTGATTTGTGTGGCCGGGGATGCCAGTATTCAGATGAATATTCAGGAGTTGGGAACTCTGGGTCAATATGGGATTGCTGTCAAAACCGTTATTATTAATAATGGTTGGCAGGGAATGGTACGTCAATGGCAAGAAACCTTCTATGGCGAGCGCTATTCTTCTTCTAATATGCAGCCCGGAATGCCTGACTTTGTGATGTTAGCTCAAGCCTACGGGGTCAAGGGGATGCAAGTGACCCGAAGGGAGGACTTGAAGGATGCCATTGCAGAAATGTTGGCATTTGATGGCCCGGTGTTAATGGATGTACAGGTAAAAGGGGATGAAAACTGTTATCTAATGGTAGCTCCAGGTAAGAGTAATGCTCAAATGATTGGTTTACCTGAACGGACAAAACTCGAAACAATTGAGTTAGTTTATTGTGGCAATTGCGGGGCGAAAAATGTTGGTAGCAATCATTTTTGTCCTGAATGTGGAACTAAACTGTAATTACTGGTTATTAAGGTGATGAGCAACCCCTATACGGGGTTGTTTTTTATTAGAAACATAAAGGCACAAAGACACTAAGAAAAGTATAATTTTACAATGATTATTATTTAAAATATTATGTCTGAATTTACTATTTCTGTTGATTTATCAGTGGGTTCTAGTGAATCAATTGCTGATTCTTTAATGTCTTATTTTTCTCAACTGGATGAGGAGCAAGTTAGGAAGGCGATGGCGCAATTTTTTATTTTATTTCAGCAAAAACCGGAATTAGGTGCGATCGTTTACCAGAAATTAGCTACTAACTATCAACAACAAGATCAAATAAATTTGGCAATTGAGTTATATGATTATTCTATTCAATTAAAATCTAATTTTGAACTCACTTATTATGAATTGGGAAATATATTTGCTCAACTTCAACAAGGGGAAAAAGCCATAAATACCTATGAAAAAATATTAGAATTTAAACCGGATGCAGGTCATGTTTATGAAAGAATTGCCGAGGTTTATTATCAACAAAAAAATTGGCAAAAAGCTCGATTTTCTTATCAACAAGCGGTCAAATTGCAACCGAATCTCTGGTTTTCGTTTTATAAACTGGGTGAAATTTATTTTTCTCAGCAAGATTGGTTAGAAGCGATCGCCACTTACCAAGTTTCAATTTACCACAAATCCGACTTTCCTTGGTCATATTTCCGTTTAGGAGAATGTTTTGCGGCTTTGGAAAAATGGGAAGAATCTGCCCGAATTTATGAAAAAGCTATTGAATTGTTACCTGATTTTTATTGGGTTTATCAAGCATTAGGTCAAGTTTATTTAAAATTAGAAGCATGGGAAAAAGCGGTTAATATTTATCAGCGTGCGAGTCAGTTAGAATCCGATTATTATTGTTGTTATAAAGATTTAGCTTATGCTAATCTGAGATTGGGAAAATGGGATCAATCTTTAGAAAATTATAGTAAATCCGTTGAACTAAAAATAAAATTATCTCCCCAAGATCAACAATGGAAAGAGATTTTAACTCAACTCCAAGAGCATTCCCCCCTGTGCACGCAGGGCTTGGGGGGAGAATTAATTAATCAGATTAATCCTAACAAGATTAAAGTGTTTCTTCCCTTTCCCATTAGTTCAGTATTATTTAGTCCTGATAGTCATTCAGTTATTGAACAACTTGATAAAAACCATATTGAATTTACCCGTAACCCTGAGCAAGCAGATTTAATTATTTCTGAACATTTGAAAGTTTTAGAACTTTTTACCTATAAATATAAACATCATAAAAAATATCTTTTATATACAGAAGAACCTCGGACTGACATGAATTTTACTCCAATATTTTCTCTGAATAAAATAGATATTCCTATTATGAATATCTATACTCAGGATGTTTTTCTTAATAACTATTCTTGTTGTATTTGGAATCTAAGAATTGAAGCGATTAATCAATCTTTACCTTGGTTACAAGCAACTAATTTTAATCGAAAAAAACAGAAAAAGATAGTGACATTAATAACTAAAAAAACTGATTCTAGTTTATTTAGAGAGGGAAATAATATTGATTTGAATGCGTTACGCTGTGAAATTGCCTTAACAGGGTATTATTTAGGAAAAGTTGACATTTATGGTCAAGGTTGGGAGGAAGGAGTTTCTTTAGAAGATTCTAGGGAGGGAGATTGGACAATGAGAAAGTTTGAAATTTTGCCGGATTATCATTTTAATCTATGTTTGGAGAATACTATCGCCCCCTATTATTGTACAGAGAAAATTTGGGATGGGATTATTGCCGGGTGTTTACCAATTTATTATGGGGGTAAACATTCAACGATTTATGAAGATTTCCCCCCGAATAGTTTTATTGATTATTGCGAGTTTAACAGTCCAGTTGAGTTATTTAACTATATTGATCAGATGGAATTTACGGAGTATGAAAACAGGATGAATTTATGTATTGACACTTTTAATAAAATGAGTAAAATCATGAGAGAGAATCAATACTTTATCGGAAAGCGTACAGAACATTTGATCAAAAAAATCAGGACGATTTTTGACTAAAATCTTATAGAATCATAACAAATAGGGGTAAAAATTTATTTATGGACAATCATGCTATGCTGAAAACCTATATTAATCTTGGTCAGAAATATTATCAACAGAAAAGCTGGAAAGAAGCTCTTTTAAATTATCAAAAAGCCATTGAAATTCAACCCAATTTATCTTTAATTCATTATCAAGTTGGGGATATTTATTGGAATTTGCAACAATGGGAAAATGCGATCGCAGCTTTTCAAAAGGAAATAACCATTAATCCTGATTTTCCTTGGTCATATTTTTTTATGGGAAATAGTTTGATACAATTCTTATATTAAATTAGGTCAATGGGATCAAGCTTTACAACATTATAATAAATTATTGACTTTTCAAAAACTATTGTGCCATGAAGATGTGGCAAGAAGTTTTCAAAGCAAGAATCAGTGTCTTAAAAAGCTGCAACCACGAGCTAGTGATTTTACGGAAGTAAAGCAAAGTTAAGCATTGTTAAATTTTTCTGTTATCCGCTAATCTTCCTTCTAAATTATGGTAAGTTTTCCGACAAGGAAAGCACTTAGGGCGATCGCCTATCAATTTTATCCCAGGGAGCAAACTAATTATGGAACAATTTTTAAACACCTTAAAAAACATCAATATTGATGTTTCAGGTATCCCAGTCGGCAAGATTCTTCTAGTTATTC
>DMPJ01000026.1:0-3550 GCA_003456035.1 Planktothrix sp. UBA8402 | reverse complement strand
GTACACTGGATGATGAATTAATTGCCATTCTCAAACCCGCCTTAAGTTGGCTGATTCTAATTGGGGGATTTTGGCTCGTCAAGGAGATTGTGGCGACAAATATTGGGCCACAATTGAGCGAAGCAATTACTAAAGTTCTCAACTTAATTGTTTTTTTCATCGTTGCTTATGTGATTTATCGCAGTGCTTCAATCTTCGGGCAGCTAATTGCTAACGTCGTGCTGCGGACTGAAACCGAACTCGATGAGTTACTCAGACCCTTGATGCCGAAGATTTTTCAATCGACAGCCATTATCGTCATCGCAATTAAAGTCAGTGAGATATTTTTAGGACAATCCGCAGCGGCACTGGTGGGTCTATTAGGGGGTGCTGGGATTACNNTTGAAAGATATTGTTTATGACTGGTTTTGTACCGTTATTATCTATTCTGATGGTCTCTATCGAGAAGGAGATTGGGTTTCAGTCTCAGGATTACAGGGTTTTGTACAGATCATGAGTATAGGATTTAGAACTACAACTCTCCATGTCTATCAATGGGGTTCGATTGTAAAAATGCCTAACTCTAAAATGATTACGGGAATTGTAGAAAATTGGTCACAAAATCCAGGTGAGGAATTAAAATGGGGCATTAGTTTAACGCTCAAAATTGATAGTATTTCAGCCAAGCAAACCGCCAGAATCTGTGATGCAATTCGAGAAATGCCCCCATCTATTCCGGGCTTATCTAAAGAGATGATTGTTCGGTTTAGCCAGATTGAAAATAATGCCCGTGTGATTAAAATTGTTGCCTTTGTTAATGATGATAATCTCTACTTTGATGCGGAGAAAAATTTGAACCTAGCCATATTATAACTGTTAGAGAAAGAGGGCATTGATTTCTTGTATGTGGATCTCCGAACCGACCCAGAACACTATAAACAAAGTCAGAAAGCTGCCAACAATTAAATCTAGCATTCCGATTCGATCAGGGTCAAAATCTATGATTTAAAGGGAATTGGGAATAGAGGAGGATATAGCAGTCGCGCCTGGGGTGTTAGGACATAGACTGATTCTAAAACCTCAATAGAGAACTCTTTTCCTCCGGTGTTCCCTGCTATAACACAGATTAAAATCCGNNAATCCGTGAAATCCGTGAAATCCGCTTAAATCCGTGATCGCTGTTCCCTGCTATATAATCTCAGATTTAATCAGGAATTTCCGGCTTAAATTAACACAAATATATCGGGCTTAAATTCGACTTAAGCCCTACATAAATTTGTCTGATCCTTTTGCTTTTTTAATGTAAAGTTTTTAAAAGTAAATCTTGACGATTGATTTTAAGTATGAGATTATATTGATATATTGATGTAAAATTTAAAATTAGAAAAAGGAAACGTGATGTTAACAACTTGTTTGCAAAGTATTGACAAATCTAATCAACATCTAAATCGGGAGGGTGAAGATGTTATTCAAGGATTAACTAACGAATTTAAGTATTTACCGCCCAAATATTTTTACGACGATCACGGATCAAATTTATTTGAACAAATTTGCGAGTTACCCGAATATTACCCCACTCGAACAGAAGCCTGGATTTTGAGCCAATATGCCGATGAAATTGCCCAAATTACAGGGGGTTGTGAACTGGTAGAATTAGGGAGTGGCAGTTCTACAAAAACACTATTTCTGTTAGATGCTTATCAAAAAATTGCCAATCGATCTCAATATATTCCCATTGATGTAAGCGGTGGCATACTTAATTCTACCGTTGTCAAACTACAACAACAATATCCGACTTTCTCAATTCAAGGATTAATCGGAACCTACGAACAAGCCTTGGTTAAGCTAGAATCAACCCCAGTATCATCGCGGATGATTTTTTTCTTAGGTAGTTCTATGGGCAATTTTAATCCCATAGAATCTGATATTTTCTTAAGTCAAATTGCCAAAACATTACAACCCGGTGATTACTTTCTTTTAGGAATTGATTTACAAAAACCCAAAGAAATATTAGAGCCGGCTTATAACGATAGTCAGGGCGTTACCGCAGCTTTTAATCTTAATATGCTTTCCCATTTGAATTGGCGTTTTCAAGGCAATTTTGACCTGAATTTATTCACCCATCAAGCGATTTACAATCAAGCAGATCATCAAATCGAGATGTATCTGCTTTGTCAAAAAAGTCATTGGGTATCCCTAGACAATTTAGATTTAAAGGTTTTCTTTGCCCAAGGAGAATCTATTTTAACTGAAATTTCTCGCAAGTTTGATTTAGCAAATCTGCAAAAACAACTCCAGTCCAAACACCTCAAAACCGTAAAAATTTGGACAGATCCAAAACAATGGTTTGGGTTAATTCTTTGTCAAGTTTGAGACGATTCTGTTAATCNNAAACTTCAAAAAATCTGGTTTTATGCTGAGAAAACCTTCATTCCCATTAACTATAAATATGAACACCCTTGTATCTAATTGTCCGCCAAAACTTAATTGTTGCGATCGCCAAACCCTGATCAATTATTTTCAGGAGGCTTGGCAACTCGAAGATCTTCTCCTAAAAAGTTTAGTCGGAGAAGACACATTTTATCTGAATCCTGACCCTTTGAGAAATCCGCTAATTTTTTATCTCGGACATTCGGCGGCTTTCTACATCAATAAATTAGTTCGGGTGGGATTATTAGAAGAAAGCCTAAATCCAGACTATGAAATTCTGTTTGGAGTTGGGGTTGATCCCGAAACACCCACAGAATTAATAAGAGCGATCGCTCATCTCCAATGGCCAGACCTTACCTCGGCTTGGCAATATCGAGAACAAGTCTTAGAAATACTATCAGAATTCATTCAAAAAACGCCGATTACTTTGCCAATTCTTCCCGATCATCCCCTGTGGGCGTTAATCATGGGAATTGAACACCAGCGCATTCATATTGAAAC
This sequence comes from Planktothrix sp. UBA8402, assembly GCA_003456035.1. Taxonomy (GTDB): domain Bacteria; phylum Cyanobacteriota; class Cyanobacteriia; order Cyanobacteriales; family Microcoleaceae; genus Planktothrix. The sequence goes on along the minus strand of DMPJ01000026.1, from coordinate 640 downwards.
GTCTTCGATGTTATTTCGCCAGTTACCCATTGAGCGAGTTAAACGACCTTTAGACTGGAAATATGCCCCTTCTAAAAGTTATATTCCAGAGAATGAAATGCTCAAAGTTGCAGGTGGAATTGCCCAACTTGGCAAAGCTTTTGATGATTCAACCTATGGTTGGGATATTGATTATGGCTCCCGCACCGTTGAAGTTGCACCTTTTTTAGCCAGTAAATATCTAATTACTAATAGCGAATTTCTGGATTTTGTTAAGGCGGGTGGCTACGAAAATCAAGAATATTGGGATCAAAAATCTTGGCAATGGAAAACTGAAAATAATATCCAACATCCCAAATTTTGGCGCTTAGAAAATGGCAGTTATAAATATCGCGCCCAGTTTGATGAAATGGATTTACCGTTAGATTGGCCTGTGGAAGTCAATTATTATGAAGCCATGGCTTATTGTCGTTGGAAAGGTGAGGGAACTCGGTTAATGAATGAAGCCGAGTACAATGTCGCCACTTACGGTAATGGTTTAGTAGAAGATGTAGACCATTATAATCTCAATTTTAAATTTGGTTCACCGAGTCCCGTCGGAATGTTAGAAACGGCAAAAAGTTACTCTGGACTCTATGATTTGCGGGGGAATGTTTGGGAA
>DMPJ01000564.1:1713-3476 GCA_003456035.1 Planktothrix sp. UBA8402 | reverse complement strand
AGATCGGCAGCCTCATCAATCAGCTTGGCGGTAGGTTTCCCGGCTCCATGTCCGGCTTTGGTTTCAATTCTAATTAATACTGGATTCTCCCCAATATGGTGTTCCTGTAAGGCAGAAGCAAACTTAAAACTATGGGCGGGAACCACTCGATCATCATGATCTCCTGTAGTAATTAAAGTTGCCGGATAAGCGGTTCCTGGCTTCAAATTATGCAGAGGAGAATAGGCGTATAAGGCTTGAAATTCTTCGGAATTTTCCGGTGAACCATAATCGGAACACCACGCCCAACCTATGGTAAATTTATGGAACCGGAGCATATCTAAAACCCCCACAGCAGGTAACACCGCAGCGAATAAATCCGGCCGTTGAATCATACAAGCTCCTACTAATAACCCGCCGTTACTTCCCCCCATAATCGCTAATTTTTGCGGGGAGGTATAGCGTTTTTCTATTAACCATTCGGCGGCAGAAATAAAGTCATCAAAGACATTTTGTTTCTTGAGTTTTGTTCCCGCTTGATGCCAATTTTCTCCATATTCTCCCCCACCTCGTAAATTGGCGATCGCATAAACACCACCCATTTCTAACCAAACTAAACGACTAATAGAAAACGAGGGCGTTAGGGAAATATTAAATCCCCCATATCCATATAATATTGTCGGGTTATTTCCATTTAATTCCACCCCTTTTTTAGAGGTAATAAACATGGGAATTAAGGTGCCATCTTGACTGGGATAAAAAACTTGTTGGGTTTCGTAATCATCGGGATTAAAGTCAACCTGAGCTTGACGATAAATTGTACTTTCTCCCGTCAAAAGATTATATCGATAAATAGTATTAGGAGCGGTAAAACTGGTATAGCTATAGAAGGTTTCCGTATCATATCGCTTCCCCCCAAAACCTCCCGCAGAACCAATTCCTGGTAATTCAATTTCTCGAACAAATGACCCATCTAAATTAAATATTTTCATTTGAGTATGGGCATCTTTCAAATAATCGGCAATCAATTGATTATTTAAAATGTTAACTCCTTCTAGGGTTTCTGGAGCTTCGGGAATGATTTCGGTGAGATTTTTGGTATTAATATCAATGGCAATTACTCGACTTCGAGAAGCATCCAAATCCGTCGTAAACCAAAATATTTCCCCTTGATAATCAATAAAACTATAACTGGCTTCAAACTCAGAAATTAGTTCGATAACCTCAGCATTGGGTTGGGTTAAATCTTGATAGAAAACCAAGTTTTTAGATTCAGTTCCCTGCCAAACAGAAATAATTAAATACTTGCCATCTTCGGTAACAAATCCATTAAATCCCCATTCTTTATGATCAGGACGTTCATAGATTAAGGTATCTTCAGATTGGGGATTTCCTAAACGATGGTAATAGAGTTTTTGAAAATAATTGATTTCTTCTAAAGGTTTTCCCTCCTGGGGTTGATCATAACGACTATAATAGAATCCTTGATGATCGTGTGTCCAAGATGCTCCCGAAAATTTAACCCATTTTAAATGATCCGATAAATCTTCTTTGGTATTAATATCTCTGACTTTCCATTCTTGCCAATCAGAACCGGAAGTTGATAACCCGTAAGCCATTAAATTTCCATCTTCACTAATAGACATTCCTGATAGGGCAATTGTACCATCAGTAGATAGGATATTTGGGTCTAATAAAACTTGCGGTTCGGCATCTAATGAGTCTAAAACATACAAAATACTTTGATTTTGAAGTCCATCATTTTTAAAATAAAAATAGCGATT
>DMPJ01000564.1:0-1632 GCA_003456035.1 Planktothrix sp. UBA8402 | reverse complement strand
AGCGGTTTCTTCCGAATCTAAATCTTCTAACCACCGATAGGGGTCAGCAACGGTCACGCCATGATAATTGTCAACTTGATCAGATTTCCGAGTTTGAGGATAGCTAAAGATTGAATTCTGTTCAGACATGGGATTAAATAATAAGGGTTGAACTGTACTTTAGGGTGCGGACATCGAAGCGCCACGCACCACACTTGACAGATAATTAAATTGAGATCATCGGCGAGTTTTGATAAATTATTTTGAGGTATTCTCTAACTCACCCATACTAATTCTATTATAATTCAAAAAGATCACTATGATGAAATTAAATTTATGATCAATCAACAAATTACTTATAGTCAGGCTTATACCTTAGTTCCGACGTATGATTGTTTTAATCGCTGTAGTTATTGTAACTTTAGAACCAATATTGGTAAAAGTCCCTGGTTAACCTTAACAGAAGCCGAAAAAATATTAAAATCCCTACAAAATCAAGGAATTATTGAGATTTTAGTATTAAGTGGAGAAGTCCATCCCAATAGTTCTCAACGTTTGGCTTGGTTTAAACGGATTTATGAATTATGCGAATTAGCAATATCCTGGGGATTTTTACCCCATACCAATGTTGGGCCGTTAATTTTTTCGGAAATGACCCAATTAAAACAGGTGAATGTTTCTATGGGTTTAATGTTAGAACAAATTAACCCAAAATTATTAGAAACCGTTCATCGTCACTCCCCTAGTAAAGTCCCAGGACTGCGGTTACAACAGTTAGAATGGGCGGGAGAATTAAAAATACCATTTACTACTGGTTTATTATTAGGAATTGGAGAAACCTCAGCCGACTGGCGAGATACTTTAAAGGCGATCGCAATTATTCATAAACGCTGGGGACATATTCAAGAAGTGATTTTACAACCTCATAGTTTAGGGAGTCAACAAAGCGATCCCAGAAATAGTTTTAATTTACAACAATTACCAGAAGTTGTAGCGCTCGCTCGTTCTATTTTACCTGATGATATTACCTTACAAATACCCCCCAATTTAGTTACCCATTCTGATATTTTATTGGCTTGTTTGGAAGCAGGGGCGCGGGATTTCGGCGGAATTGGCCCCCGTGACGAAGTGAACCCCGACTATCCCCAGGATCATGATCAAACCTTACAGGAGATTCTAGCCCCCAATGGCTGGGAATTGGTGCGACGGTTGCCCGTTTATCCTCAGTACGATCCTTGGGTATTCCCTGAGTTGCAAGGACTTCTAACAAAATGGCGAAAAAAACTTGCTATTTCAGAAACACCTGTGCTATATTAAATAACTGCATGGTCATGGCGGCATAGCCAAGTGGTAAGGNNAAATCTAATTGTAAATTGTCTGTTGTTTCGCCCTACGAAGCCATGCGGTATCAAGACATCATCACGATAGAACCTGGAAAGCGAGGAGGTAAACCTTGTATTCGTGGAATGCGAATCACGGTTTATGATGTGCTGTCTTACCTAGCTTCAGGTATGACGTATGAGGAAATCCTGGATGATTTTCCTTATCTCACTCAGGAAGATATTCTTGCTTGCTTAAGTTATGCGGCTGACCGAGAACGACAAACATTAATGATTCAAGCATGAACCTACTGTTTGATCAAAATCTGTCACC
>DMPJ01000423.1:11024-12431 GCA_003456035.1 Planktothrix sp. UBA8402 | reverse complement strand
GCGGGTAAAATTGAGCTTTAAGTGATAAATTTAATAACGCTTTTCCCTAATAATTTTAATGGAGTCTTTATTTATGAATATTGGCATTATTGGACTAGGTTTAATTGGCGGATCACTGGGTTTAGATTTATCCACCCATCGACAACAAACCCCAACCCAAGTTCACAAATCTAACTCCCCGGCGTCTCCACCCCTATCCTATCGCATCCTGGGTATTAGTCTGGAACAACAAACCTGTGAGGTTGCTGTTGAACGCGGGGTTGTGGATGAAGCTAGTGTGGATCTATCTTTGATGAATCAAGCTGACATTATTTTTATTTGTACACCAATTGCTGCGATCGCCCCCACAATTATAAAATTAATTCCCTATTTACAACCCGATACTATTTTAACCGATGTTGGTTCCGTCAAAAAACCGATTGTAGAAATTTGTTCGGAATTATGGCCGAATTTTGTCGGGGGACATCCGATGGCTGGGAATACGAAAACCGGAATTGACGCGGCCCAACATCATCTATTTATTGATAAACCCTATGTAATTACACCTACTAGCAACACTCCGATCGAATCTATTAAAATTGTAGAATCAATTGTGAATTTATTGCAAGCTAAAATTTATCATTGTCAACCAGAAGAACATGATCGGGCTGTGGCGTGGATTTCCCATTTACCTGTAATGATTAGTGGTAGTTTAATTGCGGCTTTAAGATTAGAAGATAACCCCGATGTTGATTTATTAGCCCACTATTTTGCTAGTTCAGGATTTCGAGATACCAGTCGNNGGAAATCCAGAATTAGGATTAATGATGGCAAAATACAATCGGGAAGCCCTATTGCGATCGCTAAAATCCTATAAACAAACCCTAGATAAAATTACCAATTATATTGAACAAGAAGACTGGGAAACCCTAGACAAACAATTAAATCAAAACCATTCAGATCGACTAAAATTCCACTTCTAACCCGTAGTGAGTCCTTCAGGANNGCGAGGGAGGACGCTCGCACTACACTATACAATTTCTGAATAACCAATTTAGCTGCGCGCGCAGCTTATTCTTATTTTTATTCCCCCTCAAAAACGATGATTAAAAACCAAATCCCATAACCTTTGCGGTAACTGAATCAAATGGTCTAAAAGTTCCTGGTGCCCAATCCCAAATACAAGCTGTAAAATCAATACAATAACTGCGATCGCAATTGCTGTACTAATACTTGCTTTTAATACCTGAACCGCCCAAGTAAACACCAACCAAGCCACCAATAAAGAGGCTAACAAAATAATTAATTCAATCGTCATAAATTAAATTTGTAGAATAGTTAATTATTGCGGGGGTTAATACTTTCATCTTGTACCTTTCATGCAATACTACCCCTTTTTCGAGCTTCCTTATAAGAAATCCCCACATT
>DMPJ01000423.1:8661-10990 GCA_003456035.1 Planktothrix sp. UBA8402 | reverse complement strand
TGAGCTTCTGCTAACACCACCGGATAGCCATATCCCTTTTGAACTTGAGCCATCACCATTCCTAATCCTAACTCTAATTGGTCAGAATTTTCCACCACCCAAGCCGGAACTTCCAAACGGGCGATTTCCATTCCCATATTCACATAACAAAAATAGATTTGGTGATGTTCATATAAATCCAAAATTGATGAATTAGAACGCCAAAAAGGACTGCGTTGACCGGGCTTTAATTGGGATTCCCATAATACCGTATCTCNNGGGTTCAAACACTTGACAAGGGGCTTTTTTTTCCGTTCCCGTTGAAATTATTCCCCCTATTCCCGGACAATATTTTAAACAATTAGGCTGATCAAAGGGACAAGCCTGTAATCTTAAAAATGATAAACTTTCACTACTACGAGACGCACTAATATAACCAAATAAAGGAATCCCCGCTAACCGTAATTGTTCCCAAGATGCTAAAATTGGTAATAAAATTAAATCTCTCGCTTCTGATGGTAATTGTTCTAAAAACCAATAGATTAACGAACCATCAACTAAAGCTAAGGTCGGAATATTTAACTGTTGATTCGGTGAAATTTCCAACAATTGACTACCCGATTCTGCTAAAATTATCGCTTCCGATACCGCCCGACGATATCCCATCCATTCTTCGGTTTTAATTCCCCATTGACGGGATAAATATAAGTCTTCAGGACGATAATAAATTTCAGGAAAACTATCTAAAATTGGGTGACGACTTTGACCATAATGTAAAATCACCCGCCCGACATTAATTAAATAACAATAGGCAATTTCATGGGCATTTGGCGCAATTTGGGAACCATCCGTTGCTAAAACCGTATGAGCCCAAGGCGGCGCAGTAAGATCAGGACAATAATTTAAAGGTTCTAAAGGAGTAGCAGGTTTAAAGATCATTCTTGGTTTAAATTCTGCATAGTTACGCATTAAATTATCATCATTTAATTTCGCTTGTTCGATTAAATTTAAAGCGATTTCAATGCGTTTTCTCGATGCTTCTGCTTCTCGATTAATATGTTGGCTCATTCCTTGCATTTGTTGAGCCAATTTGGTTAAATCTAACATAGGTTATTTGAGAGGGAACATGGAAAGGTAGGGGCGGTTTATGTAATATATTTGATCATAACAAATAATCTAAATAACCCCGCCTGACCCAACTTTTAAATCAAGAATTGGATTGAGTTCTATGTAAGATTAATCCTTCATATCCTAAACGGAAATCTTCAGGAGTAATCGAAATTTCTTTAGGATCGGTTAACCCTTGGCGACGATATCGACGAATGGCTTCTAAGGCGGCTTGATTACTCAATAATGCTAAATCTGCTCCATTCCAACCTTCGGTTTCCATTGCCCAATTTGTTAAATTAATATCAACTAAAGGACGGTTTTTATTGTGAACTTTAAGGATAGCCAAACGACTATTAACATCGGGTAAATCGACCTTTAATTGTAAGTCTAACCGTCCGGATCTTAACAGGGCTGGATCGATAGCATCGGGGCGGTTTGTAGTTCCAATTAATAATATTTCTGAACAACTTTGTAACCCGTCTAATTCGGTTAATAATTGTCCAACAACACGGTCGCTTACCCCTGAATCTCCCATATAAGCGCCCCGTATCGGAGCTAAACTATCAATTTCATCAATGAAAATCACACAAGGAGATGCTTGTCTAGCTTTAGCAAATAATTCCCGCACGGCGGCTTCGGCGGCACCTACCCAACGACTTAATAATTCTGGCCCATTCACCCCAATNNCGCTTTTGCTAATAAGGTTTTACCCGTTCCTGGCGGCCCCCAAAGTAGAATTCCACGCGGGGCTTTGGCTCCGGTTTGTTGATACAATTCAGGATAAAGTAACTTACCTTCTACAGAATCCTGTAAGGTCTGTTTAATATTCTCTAAACCGCCAATTTCTTCCCATGAAATATTCGGGTTTTCCACTTCTACCGATCGCAAAACTGAAGGCTTAATTTCCGTTAAAGCGGTGATAAAATCCTGTTGATTAATATATAATTGATCGGGAATTGGATCATCCAAAGAAGGAACTTGACGGCGTAAAGCAGTATAGGCGGCGGCTTGACAAGTAGCTTTTAAATCTGCCCCTACAAATCCCACCGATAAATCAGCAATTTCTTCTAAATTAACGCTTTGTAAGGGCATGGATTGTGTTATAATATTGAGGATTTCTAGTCGCCCATTTCTATCAGGAACTCGAAAGTGAATTTCTTGATCAAATCTCCCCGGACGTCGTAAGGCCGGGTCAATAGCATCGGGGCGATTTGTTGATGCTAAAACAATCACTCCTTGA
>DMPJ01000423.1:2484-8614 GCA_003456035.1 Planktothrix sp. UBA8402 | reverse complement strand
AATTTCATCAATAAAAATAATACAAGGCGCTGATTTCGTGGCTTTCTCAAAAATTTGTCTTAATTTTGCTTCAGCTTCGCCATAATATTTGCCCATAACTTCCGGCCCAACAATGGCAATATAACTAACTCCTAATTCCTCTGCAAAAGCTCTGGCGGTTAAGGTTTTTCCGGTTCCTGGTGGGCCGACTAATAACACGCCGCGAGTGGGTTCTAGGCCTAATTTTGCTAACAATTCCGGACGTTTTAACGGAAGTTCAACTAATTCTCGTAATTGTTTAATCACATCTCCTAATCCTCCAACTTCTGAAATCTTAGATGGAGAGTTATAATTTTGGGTGGAAAAATTATGGTTTTCTTCTTTGGTTTCAGCAGATGGCGGAGTAATAATTACAGAACGAAATTCAGTTGGATTTCTAGGAATATTCCCCATTTTGGGAATACTGGTGCGTGAACCTATTTGCACATCGGTTTTAATTTCTCCACTTTTGATTTTCTCATCTAAAGTTTTTGCTAGTTCAAATAATTGCTCAAAACCATCAAATAAATTAGTCATTTTAAAAACCCTACTAAAAATCATGGTTACGGGCGGATTGATTTAGGTTAATTATAGCTGAAAAAATATAATTAAAACCGCCCATAAAACCGTTAATTGTTTTTAACTTGCAATTCGATCTAAAGCCCGTCTTCCTCCCCAACGTTCGACAATTTTATCATCATAGTCATCGGCAATTTCTAACACAGCATTAACGGAGGCTTCTAATTCCAATTTGTCGCAAGTAGAGCCAACAATAGTATGCTCAAAAACAATATCTCCGTGTTCATCAATACCAAAAGCTCCAAATCTCATAATATTATTTTCTCGGAGGAGAAAATGTAATAAATCTGGAGAAAGTTCCACATCCGTCACCACATAAGACCGAGCATTAATGATAGCATCATCTTTTTCCCAAGGAAACACAAATACCTCAATTAATGCCGAACCCATGACCATTGCTAACCCGGGTACGTCTTCTCTAGCACAAGGAAATTTTCCATATAACTCTCGCATCCAGGTGGCAATTTTGTGATAACAGGCTTCTTGTATTGTGGTTTGAAATTGCATTTTTAGCTTTCTCCTTGAACTTTTTCTTAAGTTTTAACATCTTTGGGGTGACTATAAGCCGGGTTTGTATTATTTCTCAACACGGTGAGCGAAAATTAGATCAAATTTGTTAAGTTATTTGTAGAAGTAGCTTGTCCGAGATTCTGCAAATATAGGTTGAGTTATCTGGTATACTTAGAATAGTCAATCCTAAGTTAAGTTTGATTGGAGGGTAAACAATGGATGAAATTGCGATCGCTAATTTAGTTGCTCAAGTGGTTACCTTGCTGGGTTCATTGGGCTTTTTCTTTGTCACGTTTCAAGCCTTGAAACAATTAGAAAAATAGAATTATAGACGCGCTTTAGCGCGTCTCAAACCATCACAATTTAAAATTCCAAATTATGAGTTGAAGTAAAACCATAGGTAAAGTGATTTACCCTTAATAATTTAATATCAATCTATGGTTTTTTAAGTAGACTGAAATTGAAATCCATTCTCATCTGCATAACGATTTAAAAATCGCATGACTCGTTCAAATACTTCTTCAGAGTACACTTCAAAGTAACATTCAACTTTAGAAAGATCCTCATTTTCTGCATAGAAAAAATTAACACCAGTGGGGGTAACTTTAATTTCTCCTTCTTCATCGCGTAACCACAAATTTGTGATTTGCTTCCGATAAGCTCTTAATCTTTCTATAGCTTGAAGACGCTCAAATAGCAAGACAACAATTTTGGTTTCGGAGTCTTTGCGTTTCCGCAGACTAATCCCGCTAATTTCCTCATCTAATCCATCAATAAACTGTACAGAGGTGGTCATAATATTTTCCCTCTTGCATTTTCCTTGAGTTTATCTTATTTTTAAGAAAAACTCAATTTTTTTAGGTTTCAGGTGATATTTGATCCTTGAATAGCTGCATCCACTTGTTTAAAAAGTTCTTCTGGTGTTGAAGAATTGTATAAAATTACATCCGCCAGTTGACATTTTTCTTCTGAAGACATTTGGCTATTAATTCTAGCCTTAGCTGCTTCGGGGGTTAAAATTCGACCAAAATTAATTTTTTCTCTTTCTATCAACCTCAAATATTGCTGTTCAAGAGGACAATAGACAACCCAAATCTCCGTAACTAAATCCGTCATTTGCGATTCAAATAATAACGGAATTACCAAAACGCCAGCGACGTCTAGGGAGGGGTTAACATCAGGAGTAGGGATTTTTGTAGCTTTTAATTGTTTAATATTGTTAACAAAACAATTGCGAACAAACGGGTGAATCTGTTGCTCTAACCAGGTTCGCTCTGATGAGTCTGAGAAAATGATACTAGCCAATCTTTGGCGATTTAAGTTACCATTATCAAGTAGAATATCCCTCCCATAACGGTCAACAATTTGTTGGAGAACGGGTGAACCAGGTTTCACAGCCTCTGTTGCATATAAATCCGCATCCCAAATTGTTAGTTGGTAAGTCGTGGCGAGATAGTTAGATACGGTGGTTTTCCCTGTTCCTATCCCTCCGGTAAGACCAATTAAACGCATAATCCTGTNNAATCTATAATACTATTAATAATTTTAACAGGAATAGTCTATCTGGGTGGCTTCTGTCGAGAATAAATAGTAGATTCCCTTTCGGTAATTGTTTATTAAAGGCATAAACCCTTATGCAGCCTGGACATTTTTTAAAGTTAGTTTTTATCTCCCTTCCTTTAACTGGATTTTGGATGGTTGGGATAAATAGTTTCTCGGATTTTTTAATTAACAATCTTAACATTAATCTTCCCATAAATCGAGTTCTAGCACAATCAATTATTCCCGAACCTAATAGTACAAATACCCTGACTAATTCCGTTGATAATCGTGTAGATATTACCGGAGGTCAACGCTCAGGAGATGGGGGAAATTTATTTCATAGNNCGTCAAATTGCCAATTTTGTTTCTAATAATTCCATTCAAAATATTTTGACTCGCGTTGTTGGCGGACAACCTTCATTAATTGAAGGGTTAATTCAAGTCACCGGAGGTAACTCTAACCTGTTTATTTTAAACCCCGCCGGAATCATTTTTGGTTCGGGAGCGCGTTTAGATGTTCCGGGTGCATTTACCGCTACAACTGCTACAGGAATAGGATTTAATTCCGGTTTATTTAATAGCTTAGATGCTAATGATTATAATAGCCTTTCAGGGGAACCAAATAGCTTTCTTTTCTCCACATCAAACCCGGGTAATATTGTTAATTATGGAGAACTTAGCGTCGCATCGGGACAAACCTTAAACTTAGTTGGGGGAAACGTTATTAATACCGGAACATTGAATGCACCCGCCGGACAAATTACCATTGCCGCTATTGAAGGAAATAACTTAGTTAGAATTAGTCAAACTGGATATTTACTCAACTTAGAAATTCAAACAGTTACCCCCAATTATGGCAATGATAAGTCCGTAATTAATCCCCTAGATTTACCCAAATTATTGACAGGAAATTCAGGAGATAATCAAGCCTCAAATGTTAATACTTTACCTAACGGAACAGTAGAATTAACCGCTTCTAATCCACAATTTTCTCCTCAAGGCGGGGGAGCTTTAATTTCTGGTTTTTTGAATACAAGGAACACCAGTTTTAACTCATCTTCATCAAATCTTCCTCAAGTTAATATTATTGGCAATGATATTCATTTATTTAATGGGAAAATTGATGCTTCTGGTGCAAATGGAGGAGGAATCGTCCGAATTGGAAGTAATTATCAAGAAAATGGTCTTTTTCCCACAGCTTCCCGCACATTAATTAATGATCAATCTACGATTATAGCCGATGCCTTAACCGATGGAAATGGTGGACAAATAATTATTGGAGCCAAAGATTCAACCCAATTTTTTGGAGATATTAGCGCTCAAGGATTTTCTAATTCTAACCCAACTCAAAGATTAGGAGGATTTGCCACTATTTTTAGTCAAAACAATCTAAATATAGCTGGAAATATTAACCTAAAAACAACTAATTTAACTTCTGGAACTTTAACAATTAATGCCCCAGAAATTAATATCGGAAATCAAGACAAAACCCAAGAAAATATTACCCTATCTGAGCAAACTTTAGAAAATTTTGCCCCGAAAGCAAATGTAGTTATAGAAGCTAAAAATAGTATTAATATTGCCAACTTAACTGATAATGAATTGAACTTTTCAGCCACCAGAGGAACATTAACTTTTACCGCCGATGCCGATAAATCTGGTAGCGGTGGGTTGACAATGAATTCGGGGGATACCATCCGTACTTCCGGCGCTGCAATTGTGATTACGGGGGTAAATTTACTCACAGGAAACATTATTACCCAAGGGGGAAATTTAGACCTAACTACAACCAATAATGGGGGGATTCGGACAGAAAATTTATCGACTTCTGCTATTACAAATGGCGGAAATTTAACTATTAAAAGTGATGGTGATATTGTTACCAATAATATTTCTACCTCTGCCACAGTGAATGGAACTGGAGCCCCGGTAAATCTAACAGCATTAAACCGAATTCAAACCAATAATATTAATACCTCTGGTAGTATTAAAGCTGGAGATATTACCCTCAATAGTTCACAAGGAGATATTATTTTAGATGGTAATTCTTCTAGTATTGATGCCACCTCTAGTCAAGGTTCGGGGGGGAATATTTTAGTGAATACTCCTCGGACTTTAACAACTAATTTAATTGATACCAGAGGTAAAGAAACCGGAGGAAATATTATTCTGAATGCTGAATTAAAAGTCGAAACGCAAGGACTGCAAACCGGAACATTTAACGGTTTAGAAACTGCCACTGGAAACATTGAAATTACCAGCGATGAAATTAATTTCACCGGGGGTGAAAACTCAATTCAAGGTCAGGGTCAAATTGTATTACAACCGGAAACAGCGGCTCAAGATATTGAAATTGCAGGTCAAGAGAATAACTCAGAACTCACATTAAATTTAATAGCTAGTGATTTAAACAGTTTAGAAAATGGATTTAAAGAAATTATTATCGGAGGAAATCAAGGAAATGGAACTATTTCTATAGCTGGAAATATTTCATTTAAAGATCCCGTTGTCATTCAATCTCCTCAAGGTATGATTGCTAGTGGAACACCGTTTCGAGAACAATTTTATACCGTTACTGGTTCAGATAATGCCAGTTTAAAACTATTAGCATCAGAAAATATTACCTTAGGAAACCTACTAACAAATGGTGAAAATATTTCGATTACCAGTCAATCTGGGACTGTTTCAACCCAACAGTTATCAACAGGAAATTCCGCCTCTGCTACGATTCATTTAACCGGAACAGAAATTAATTTATTAGCAGGATTAAATTCCGTTCAGGGTTCAGGAATAATGATTTTACAACCGAGTCAAAATACACAACCCATGACTTTAGGGGGGACAGAAAATTCCTCTAGCTTTGATATTAGTAGTCAAGATTTAGGAACATTTAGGAATGGATTTAGTCAGATTAGAATTGGTCGTGGAGACAGTACCAGCACCCTAAATTTAGAACAAGATTTTACAGTTTATGACCCGATAAATTTACAAGCCCAATCTATTATAGGAACAGGTCGTATTATCGGAGTTGATAATGCCTCTATTACCTTAACCGCAGGATCAAATATTTTAATTGGGGATATTAGTACCCAAGGAGGAACGATTCAACTCAACAATTCTCAAGGAGAAATTCGGACAGGAGCGTTACAATTAGGATCAGAAAATCAAGGAATTGGAAATATTAATATTTCCGCATCTGGCAATATTGAAACCGGAGAAATTAGTTCAACATCTCAGGAAAATATTACTGGAAATAGTAATATTTTATTCAATAGTCAAGATATTAATTTAATCAGTCGTAACGGATCTATTACAGTCAATGGACAGATTTTTAATTCATCATTGAATGGTGATGGCGTAGCCGTTGAATTGTTTGCACACGGGAATATTATCACCGGAAATATTAACGGCTATCGAGGAATTAATCTTAATAGCACTACCGGAACAATACAGTCAGGAAACTTAAATTCAAGTGGAGTTA
>DMPJ01000423.1:0-2466 GCA_003456035.1 Planktothrix sp. UBA8402 | reverse complement strand
AGTTCTTCCGAAGGAAAAAGTGGAAATATTGGATTAAATGCTTCCCAAGATATTGATGTAGTTTCCATTCGAGGGGAAGGAAAAACCCAAGGCGGTGATATTGGAATTTCAACTCAAGGGTTATTTAGAGCTACGGGAATCTTTAATAGTCGTAATCAAATAAACGCCAGTATTTCAAGTACAGGAGGAGAAAAAGGAGGAGCTATTGTAATTCAACAAGGGGGAGATTATTGTAGCACTTCTGAATGTGGTAATATTCCCTTTACCGTCGGAAATTCAAGTTTAAATGGGACAACTGGAGCCATTACCGATGGCAATTTAGTCAATATTTTACCGCAAACTAATTCCCCCTCAAATTCTAGCGTAACAACAGGAGAAACACAAGCTGTTGTCAATCAGATTAATTCCGAATTACAAGCTACTAATCAAGAAACCCAAACCTCACCCGTAACACCTCAAACTGATAATCCAACACCAGTTTTAACCGACGTAAAATCCGATTCATTATTGAAGGAAACCCCTGATACATCATCAAACCCAAAGGAACCTTTAGAAAGTTCAGAAAAGCCTATTATTCCCTTAAATACCCCCACAATTCCAACGGATCAAATTGGGTCAAGTTCTATCATTTCATCCTTGGCTCAAATTGATACATTTCGAGGGATTGAATTTTCTAACTATTTAGGATCAAACTCAAAAAAACCTCCCATTACAGATCAAAGTATTCGTAAAACCTTGAATGAAATTTATAAATTAACTGCATATAAATCCGCTATTGTGTATGTATCAAGTCAATCTAATCAATTAGAATTAAGGTTGATTTTACCCAATGGACAACCGATATTTAAAAGTATTCCAGTTTCCAGAGAAACGGTATTAAAAACCGCTAGAACTTTTTCTAATCAAATTCGTTCCCCCCAAAACCTAGAAGATACACAATATAAAGAAAATGGTAGACAATTATATAAATGGTTAATTGCACCTCTGGAAAGCCAATTAGAAGCCGAAGGAATTAATACCCTAGTTTTTTCTATGGATACGGGATTAAGAACTCTACCTTTAGCCGCCTTATATGATGGTAAAAAGTTTCTTGTAGAACGCTATAGTCTAGGACTAATTCCCAGTTTAAGTTTAACAGATACTCGCTATGTTAATATTAAAAACTCCAAAGTATTAGCAATGGGAGCTTCTACTTTTCCCAATTCTAATCAACAGCCTCTCCCCGCAGTTCCGATGGAATTAGACTTAATTATTAATCAGAATAATTGGCAAGGAAAATCATTTTTAAACGAGAATTTTACCGTCAATAATCTCACATCCCAACGCCATCAACATCAATTTTCAATTGTTCATTTAGCCACTCATGGAGAATTTCAAACCGCCGGGTCTGACCAATCTTATATTCAATTTTGGGATCAAAAATTACGGTTAAATCAACTCAGAAACCTCAAGTTAAATCAACCCCCTGTAGAATTATTAGTTTTGAGTGCTTGTACAACAGCCGTAGGCGATGAAAAAGCGGAATTAGGGTTTGCCGGGTTAGCGGTTCAAGCAGGAGTTAAATCGGCTTTAGCGAGTTTATGGTATGTTAGCGATGCGGGAACTTTGGGGTTAATGAATACCTTTTATCAAGCCCTATCAACCAGTCCAATTAAAGCAGAAGCTCTACGACAAGCTCAACTCGGAATGTTACAGGGAAAAGTTCGTTTAGAACAAGGTTATTTAATCAATGAAACCGGAACAAATACCGCTAAAATTCCCCTGCCTCCAGAAATTGCTTCCCGGGGAAATGTTAATTTATCCCATCCTTTTTATTGGGCAGGTTTTACTTTAATTGGTAGTCCTTGGTAAGATTAAATCCTGCTGACTCAAGAAACCGGGTTTCTGGGGGTACTGTTAGAATTCCCCTTGAGATATCCATGCTCCCCAAAAATAGGGATGGGATAATAATTGATAATTAGGGTTACTGTCCATAAACCCTTTTAGGATTACTCTTTCTTCAATAAACTCATCAAGAATATCACGACCTAGAGGTAATTTTTGTAACTCTTGAATGGTAATATTGCGAATATACTGTTGTGCTTTTAATAACGCTTTTCGTTTCCCTAAACCCGTTTCTACCAGGGTTAAAAATTGATCCATTAATAACAGGGATGCACGGGTTGGAACTGACCATAAACTCATAATTAATGCTTGACATCCGGCTACCGCAAAAGCTCGACGCAAGCCGAAAACTCCCTCTCCTAATTGTACATCTCCTAAGCCTGTTTGACAAGCAATTAAAATCGTTAATTCATTATCCCATAAATCAATTCCAGCCACATCCTGAGCTAATAGTCTTCCTTTGCCCGCTTTTGAGGGTAATTTCTCTCCTTTTCGCCAAGTATTTGCCCCTGCAAAGGCTAAACCACCCCGAATCATAGCATTATTAACGGGAGCAACGGAAAAGCGATCAAAGGGGTTTTC
>DMPJ01000365.1:3762-4003 GCA_003456035.1 Planktothrix sp. UBA8402 | reverse complement strand
GAAGACCCCACCGAAAAGGTTAAACCCATTCCCATAAATCCTTTCACCCAAATATCAACAGGAAGATAAGCAATCCCGACGGCGGTTGTGGATACAGCCAGAATAAAAGATAGCCAAACTTGAAGAATCCAAGCGGATGTATCTTTTTGTGCCAACATTTGTTTATTGCTCATAACTGTTACTTCCTTGGGGTATTAGTTTAGTTAGATTTTAGTTTCAATCAACAAAAACCCTCACAAGT
>DMPJ01000365.1:0-3639 GCA_003456035.1 Planktothrix sp. UBA8402 | reverse complement strand
TGCGCTTCGCTTACGCACCCTACAGGTTCAACTCGGTGCGTGCGCGTTGATGGCCGCACCATAAGGGTTTGGGGAATTGAAAAGGGTTATCAGGTGTTGAGTTGGCCAGCGCGAAACCAACCATTGAGGGTGAAGCGTCCATCTTCAAACCGTCGGGACGGACAACTTACGGGCAGGATCTCATGTTTGCAGCGACTATCGAAAAAAACGATACTATTATTATGGGGTTCAATATCAATAAATTCCCGTTCATTTAAGACATAACTATTATTCCATTCCGTTGCATATAGTCTTAAATTTCCCCCCGAAAAGTTTTTAGGTTGTTTATTAAAATAATAGACATAACTAATGACGCGAGTATTGGTTTCAGGACTACCTGAATCATTATGAATTTTATAGAAACACCCATCATTATGAGCGGTTAATTGCATTTCAATTTGAGAAACTGTAAAGGGAGAAAAGTTTAACTGAGTCAGAACATCAGGAATTGTAGCCATTAGTTTCTTGCGAAGTAATTCATAAAAACTAGGAAATAATGTCGCATATAAAATAGAAGATTTACGATAATTAACTGCTTGTGTTGTTGTTTTAGAATCAACAAATTTACTCGCTTGTTTTAAAGCAATTTTTAAGGCTTCTCGGTTTTCTTGGGGGGTTAAAAAGTTTTCAATTTGGACATAATTTGCGGGTAGGATTGTAATATTGTTTTCAACAACATTCGGGGCTGAATTGGTTGATGTTTCTGGGGTTGAGGATAACAGAGAGGATAATTTTAAAGGTTCAATTGCAGTAACAGAAGAATATCCGGTTATTTCTAATATTTTTAAGGCTATATTTGCCCGTTCTGAAGGGTTAATTTTTTCATCTTGTAGCAGGGTTTCTAAGGTTTTAATTGACTGATTAATTAAATGCTGAAAACGGTCTATTGGAATCAGGTTGCGGGTTGTCGGAGGGATAATATTCATACGGAGTTCGAGCAAAAACTATCAGAAAGCTATTCTCTCTATGGTGACACAAATTTGATCCTCTGGGTAGAGACGCGCCGTAGAGACGTTGCCGGCAATGTCTCTACGCTCGTGTTAAATTTCGTCCCAACCACTGACCCCAGAAGACATCACATAACTGGTGACGCTGGCTTCAAAGAAATTGGCTTTAGTATGGGCTTCTTTTTTGGTATCCGAGAAGCGTTCTAAATGGGTATAGGGACTTTTGCTATACTTTTTATCGGTATAAAGAGGTTCTAAACCGATAGAACGTAGCCGAATATTTGCCAGATATTTGGTGTATTGTTCGGTACTATATTCCGTGATTCCTAAGATATTATTTCCCACAATATGATTAGTCCATTTACATTCATGTTCAACGGCTGTATTGAACATTTCATAAATTTGATCAACGGAGTGGGTAAACACTTGCATGGCTTCAGGAATTAATTTTTGGAATAACCGAACATGACTCAATTCGTCCCTATTAATCATTTTGAAAATATCAGCAGATCCCGGCATTAACATCCGTGACGCTAAATTGTAGAAGTAGATGAAGCCATTGTAGAAGTAAATTCCTTCTAACAGATAATTAGCTAACAGGGAAATAAAGTAATTTTCGAGAGTGGGATTATCCATATATTGTTGATAAATCCCAGCAATGAATTCACAGCGATCGCGCAAGACACTATCGGTTTTCCAAAACTCATAAACAAAGGTTCTCCGATCAGATGGAATCATCGTTTCAATCATGTATTGATAACTCTGATTGTGCATTGCCTCCTGAGAAGTTTGTTCTGCCATACAAAGACTAATTTCCGGGGCAGTTACACAACTTTTCAGATGAGGAATATTGCAGGTTTGAATGGAATCTAAGAACGTTAAATAACTTAAAATTCCATCAAATGCCCAGCGTTCATCAGGAGTTAAGTTAACATAATCAACGACATCCTGAGTAATATCTAATTTTTCAGGTCATTTGTGTTCAGTTAGATTCGCTAAGTCTAACCCGCTTGATTTAAGCTGCCATAAGTCACCTTATGGATCGGACTATCTGATCATCCTTTTCATCTAAAAAGGAGTCCCCCGCTTCGACAGTCAATCACTTACTGCCTACTCCCCTATAGGGTTAGTCTCTACACCTTCTACTGTTTTTAATAGTAGCTTGGCACGGTATTGTCTGTAAGGTTAGAGATACTTTTTTTGTATATAACAAAAATTTCTCTCATGCCAATTCAGAGTTTCACCGTTTTCAAGGGATTTAGTCTGGGCTACCTAATTAACCCAGAAATTCTCGCGCATTTGTTTGTACAAACTAACAGCCCAGGAATACCGCACATCATTTAATTGCATTAAATTTGTGGTTTCCCCGAACCAAATAGAACGATGAGCAATATCATCATTTCCATTCGGGTTAAAAATCGGATTTATGGGCATTTTCAAGAGTTTTTTATGCCCATTTTTATCCCTTGCTGAAGATGAAACAAAATCTAATCCCATACTTGTAAAATACAGTAGTACAAAACCACTGTACCTTGTAATTGTTAATTTGCACAAGCAACGCAACCATCATCGGCTTCTTTGAAACTATCGCGTTGTACAGTTCTGACATAATAAACAGCCTTACAGCCTAGTTGCCAAGCTAAGATTAATGTGTCAAAAATATCTTTAGCTTTGATGGTGCGATCAGGTTCATCAGGAAAATAAACTCCCTCGTTCAAATTAAACATTAATTCCATGGAAATTCCGGTATCAATCCACTGTTGAACGATCGCAACCGCTTTCACGACAATTTTTTGATTTAGGCTCTTATTTTCCGGGTAAAACCAGAAATGATCCTGAAGAAAAGGTGGGGCAATAGGAACTGTACCTTTAGCCCATTTATCATAGAAAAAACGACTATAACAGGGCAAAATACTCGCAGTACATCCTTGCACTAAAGAAGAAGATGTGTTAGGAGCGATCGCGGTAATATGAGAATTACGAATCCCATATTGTTGAATATCTAAACTCAATTGTTGCCAGCGTTCTTTCTGCGCCGCGTGTTGCAAAAACCACTCTACAGGTTTCGCCCCAATTAATTTTCCTTGACTCCAAGCACTGCCTTTAAATGCGGGATAATAACCCCGTTCTTTTGCCAGTTCCATTGAGGTTTTAGTACAATAGAAACCGATATCTTCAAACAGATGACTAATTTCGGTTAAATGGTTATAGGTTAATCTATTTTTAGCTAACCAATCGGCTAATCCCATCGCTCCCACACCAATGGTACGATATTTTTGATTATGGGTTTTACTAGCTTCAAAGGGCGTGTTAGTAATTTCGATCGTATTATCTAACATTCGCACGGCAATTTCACAGACTTCTGGGAGTTCTTCTGGTTCAATATTAGCCAAATTTAAGGAATCTAAATTGCAAGTGTGTGCTTCTTCTCCGGGTTTAACATTCGACCAGCTTTCTTGACATAAATTCCCGCCCGGAATATACCCTTCGTGTTGATTTGGATTGGCTCGATTTGAAGTATCTTTAAACCATAAATAAGGCATTCCCGTTTCTACTTGAGAACGCATAATTAACTTGAACAGTTCTCTAGCATTTACCTTTCTATAAAGGGCAATTTCTATATCTAAGTTATCTTCTATTTTTTGATAAGCTT
>DMPJ01000314.1 GCA_003456035.1 Planktothrix sp. UBA8402 | reverse complement strand
TCCTAAAAGGACGGGGTTTCTACCAAATTTCCGATGAGTTTAAAATAATTTGATTATAAAACCATTTGCAGTTGATATCCCATCATTGTAATAGCTACAAATCCGGCAATAATCATTAATCCAGATGGCATAAATTTACGGGTTTTGAGTAAACGAGAAATAAAAGTAATAATCAGAAAAACTGACAGCACAATGGAGAAGATTAATCCCCAGCTTAACCCTTGAATTTGGATAATACCACCTAAAATTAGTAAAATTCCAGTGGAACAACCCGCAAATAGGGAAATTTTACTTTTAGCTTTAGTATAACCAACAATACCACCAATAAAGGCTAATAAACCGTAGGTGATCGCCGCAATTGCTCCAAAATTCATCATAACTCATGCCCAAAAAACAACTACAAACTTCTTTTATACAACTTCAGGGAAGCAATTGATTAACAATTCTTCTAAATTGTATCAAAAATTAAAATTGAACGTTATAAAACGTTATAAAAGTTTATATTATTGTTTACTCAATCTTTGCTATAATATCAAGTTAATCATAAATTCTTATTTATTACTTCTTCATCCTATTTTATGTCTTCTCCAAATAGTCCAATTATTTCACAGGTTAGGTTTTTGCAGCGTCAGGTGGCAACTTTACTATTGTATCAAGATATTTTTGATCATGAAATTGGACAAGCATTTTTGCATCTTGTAGAAACATTTCATCATAGTGAATCCAGTATTTTAAATTGTTTAAAAGCCTATGGAACTTGGTTTAAAGTTCAAGCAAAATATCGACAAAGTTGGCAAGAACATTTAATTACTCAAATTTTAAGGGCGGATAATCCCTTTACTCAACAAGCCCAACAAACTCCCTTTGAGCAATTACCTCCGGTTTTAATTGAAGCGGCAAAACAAGATTTAAAAATCCTCCAAAGTCTCTATCAATATAATGGGGAAAAAATCAGCCATTGGTTAAGAACAGTCGCCCAATTATCGGAAAATCCAATTATTTGGCAACCGCAACCCGAACAGTTAGAAAAAATAGAAGAATTGCCCTTACGGAATCAATTTAAAACCTTAGAAAACTGGTCAGAAGCCCTAGAAGGTTTAGCAAATCATTATCATAAATTTGGCACAGGTTTATTTGCCGATGCTGATGCTTTTCGTTGGTACGATGGCAAGTTACTCACCATTAATCACCCTGACCCGGTGCATTTGAGCCAGTTAATCGGATATGAAACCCAACGGGATATCTTATTAAAAAATACCGAAATATTATTAGCCGGATATCCGGCTTTAAATGTTTTATTATATGGTAGTCGGGGATCGGGTAAATCTTCCTTAATTAAATCGTTATTACATGAATATAGCGATCGCGGTTTACGTTTAATTGAGGTGGCAAAATCCAATTTAACAGACTTACCTATAGTGTTAGAACAGTTACGAGGTGTACCACAGAAATTTATTATTTTTGTTGATGATTTATCCTTTGAAGAAGATGACGATGCTTTTAAAGCCTTAAAAGTGGTATTAGAAGGAAACCTAACCGCCCGTCCTCAAAATGTGATTGTTTATGCTACTTCTAACCGTCGTCATTTAATCAGAGAATATTTTGAAGATCGACCTTCACCAAAAGATCAGGATGAAGTTCATGTTTGGGATACGGTACAGGAAAAATTATCTTTTAGCGATCGCTTTGGTTTAACCTTAACCTTTGAACCCGCCGATCAGAATACCTATTTGGATATGGTGCGACATTTAGCCAGTCAAGGGGGAATTGATCTCAGTCCCGAAGATTTGCAATTTCGCGCCTTACAATGGGCGACTCGTCATAATGGACGTTCAGGACGAACAGCGCGGCAATTTGTTGACTTTTTGACGGCGGAATTGGCAGTTTTTGGAAAATAAATTGGAAAAAAACCGCAAATAGTGTAATCATAAACGTGGGAAAAATCTACCATAACTTGAAATCTGTCAGGAGGTTTTAATCATGTCAAACGCCATTCAATTCAATTCTGCGGAAGCGTTTGCTGCGATCGCATTAATTGCGGTAGCTGCTGATGGTTATATTACTGGAAGTGAGTCCCAAGCTATTACCACAACCTTCTCAAGAATGCAGCTTTTTAGTGATTATTCCGGGGAACAAATGCGAGGAATGATTGATCAACTCCTGAATCAATTACAAGCACAAGGAGTGGATGTATTATTAAAAGAGGCGGTAGAAAAATTGCCCAAGGAACTCAGAGAAACTGCCTTTGCTGTGGTTACTGATATTACTTTAGCCGATGGAGTAATTACGGAAGAAGAAGAAGCCCTATTAGATAATCTCTTTAATATTTTAGAGATTTCTGAACCTATGGCTAATAATATTATTGATGTGATGTTGATCAAAAATAAGGGATAATAGAATTAGAATTGATTCGGTGGGCCTACCCACCCTAAAAATGGGTAATTACGAATTACGAATAGCCCCCCCAAACCCCCCGGCTTATTGCCTATTGCCTGTTCCCTATTGCCTATTCCCTATTCCCTAAAATGAGATATATCTATAAGCGAATTATTCGTTTTCAAGATACGGATGCTGCGGGGGTGGTTTATTTTGCTAATATTTTGGTAATCTGTCATGAGGCTTATGAAGATTCTCTAGGCAAAGTGGAAATTAATCTTAAAAGTTTTTTTACTAATCCTAATTTTGCGATTCCAATTGTTCATGCAAGTGTGGATTTTAGGTTTCCTTTATTCTGTGGAGATCAAATTTTGATTGAGTCAAATCCTGAAATAATTAATGAAAATTTTTTCAAAATTCAATATAAAATTGGATTAGATAACTCTGATCAATTAATTGCTGAAGCTACAACTAAACATATTTGTATTAATCCTAAAACTCGTCAACGCCAACCTTTACCTCCCGAAATTATTAACTGGTTAGAATAGATAGAAACCGGGTTTCTGAACGAAAGAAACCCGGTTTCTTGGATTGGTTCCGAAACCTGATCAATCAGTAATTTTTGATTGGTTTAAGGACTCTTGAGAATTAAAGTATTGGGGATATTTTTCGACAAAATAGCCATTCAAGAAAGTATTAACGGCGGATAAAATCACGGGGCTTAAAATAAAAGCTAATAAACCCTGTACTTGAAATCCAGGAATAAAAACCGAAGCTAACCAGAAACAGAAACCATTCACAATTAAGGAAAAACCACCTAAACTTAAAATAGTTAGGGGAAGGGATAATGTTGATAAAATTGGTTTAATAAAAGCATTGACTCCACCAATGGTAGCCGCCGCAATTAAAGCCGCCAAAAATGTAGATAAATTTACTCCCGGAACAACTAAGTCAACAACTAATAAACTTAGGGCTGTTGCTAACAAAGTTAATAATGATGCGATCATAATTTCACCTCAGATTGTTTTAAAGTGTATCTTTGTTGACATCAGATGAATCCTCTTTTTTTTCATCAGGTTGGGACTGATTATTAGTAAAGGTTTCAGAAATTGACTTCCAGAGGTCTTGTAAACGCTGTTTAATTTCTTTTTCTTTTTGAGCGATCGCCGTTCCGGTTTCTCCTAATTTAGCTTCAAATTCTTTGCGTTTACCTTCAATTTTTTCGGTATAAATTTCCGGTTCATCTTTGGCTTTTTCATACCAAGATTTTGCTTCATCTAAATAGTCCGTAACCTCCTGATAACGCTGTCCATAGCGTCCGACTAAGTTAGCATTAACAATCGCTAATTGAGCTTTGAGTTGAGCGTAACGTTTCTGCATTAACGTGGCTTCTTCGCTGTTTTTGATGGTTTTAATGGCGGATTCAACGGCAGATTTAACTTGATCTGACTTATTGGTTCCGACTTCTTGAATATCGCTCAAAGCCAAATTAATATTATTTTGTAACTCTTGTTCTTGTTGATCAATTCGAGCTTGAAGTTGTTTCACTTCCGCTTGACTTTTAGCAATAGATTCCTGTTTAGCTTGACTAATTCCATCAATAACTCCTTCAATAGAAGCCGTAACATTTTCTTGAATTTCCTCTCCTTTTCCCTTGACAGTTTCTAAAACTGTTCCGACGACCTGTTTAACTAAATCTCGGATTTCTTGAGAACCGCCTTTAAATTCTGAACCGACTTCTGAGATGGAAGATTTGACAATTTCTCGAATTCTTTCCGCGCGTAATTTACCTTCAGATTGGGCTTTTTCTAAATCCGATGAGAGTTTGTCTTGAATTGGTTCTGACATAGCAATTTACTCAATAATGGGGTGAATTTATCTTCTATGATAACCAAATATTCGCCGTTGTGTAAGTAAAGTTTTCTACACTCTGGATATGGGAATAACCGTATTTTCTGGCTATTAATATACATCCTAAGATAGATGTAATCATAACCTAATTGCGAATTCGATTAGTTAAAGTAGCAACACAAGCGACTAATTCATCGGCTGCAATTGGTTTAGCTAAGTGTACTTGAAATTTGTTGTCGGGGGTGAGGGAATCGTTTATTTCTTCAGGACAAGCTGTTAAGGCGATGACGGGAATAGATGATATTTTTCTAACTTCATCCATAAATATATAAGCATCAGTATCCGGCATCCCAATATCTGAGACTAACACATCTGGGGAAAACTCCTGAATCATCAACAGTCCTTCCTGTGCGGAGCTTGCCGTTCTCACTTCTNNCCCTTGTTAATATCGAGGCGACTAAATCCCGAATATCTGCCTCATCATCAATAGCCAAAACTCGCAAACCTGTTAAATTAACCTGATTAGTCACAGTTTTTTGATCTAAAACTGGTTCGATCTCATATCTCATCAATGGTAATTTAACCGTAAAAGTCGCCCCTAAACCTTCTCCTAAACTGTCGGCACTCACCGTCCCCCCATGTAATTCCGTTAGATGTCGGACAATAGCTAACCCCAACCCCAAACCCCCAAATTTGCGAGCATTTGTACCATC
>DMPJ01000330.1:2310-5423 GCA_003456035.1 Planktothrix sp. UBA8402 | reverse complement strand
GGCTTCAATCTTTGCTAAATCAAGCACATCGTTAATCAAGGTTAGCAAATATTCGCCGCTACGATTAATAATGCCGAAGCCGTCAAATTGTTCTCGCGTCAGGGCGTTATCTCGCAGTAAAATTTGAGCATACCCCAAAATTCCATTCAATGGAGTGCGTAATTCATGGCTCATATTGGCGATAAATTCACTTTTAGCTAGGTTAGCAGCATCGGCGGCTTCCTTGGCTTGAGAGAGTTCTTCCGATTGTTGTTGGGTATGAGTTAATAAAGCTACTTGTTGCAATGCTACTCCCAATTGTGCGCCAATTTGTACCACTAAATTAATTTCTGATTTTTGCCACTCACGGGAACTAAAATGTTGATATACAGCTAAAAGTCCCCAGAATTTTAACCTCCCTGGAACTGAGTTATAACCTTCGAGATTAACTCCCACAGTCGGTGACACCTGATGACAAAAAATCGGCACAATTAAATAGGCTTTTACTTGCATCTGTTCTAATAATTCTATATAACAATCAGAAAATCCAGCTTGGTAAACATCGGAAACGCACAAATAGCTGAGACCATCCCGATGTACTCCCTCTTGAATATCTCGTAAATAAGTATCTTGAATTCTATCTTCCTGTTTTAAACTCGATAAAACGCAATTTTCCGGCTCAAAAATGCTAGGATTAAAATGTAAGTCTTGAATAGATTGATAGATTAATGGTTCACAACCTGATGCTAAAGATTCCGCCACAAAATTACCTTGACCTTCGGAATTAAACTGATAAATTCCCACTCGATCACTATTTAATTCATGACGTAATTCTTGAGTCGCCGTGGCAAAAATTGTCTCCGCATCTAGGGTTTGACGCATTCTACCAACAATTCGAGCTTGGGTTTGTTGACGCGCTGCCGTTTCTCGAAGTAGGGTTTCCGCCTGTTTAATTTTGGTAATATCAATAATTAAACCATCCCATAAAACGCTACCATCCGCCAGGGCTTCGGGACGAGCATTTCCCTGTAACCATTTAGTTTGACCTTGATGATTAATAATTCGCCAGGTATAGCTCCAAGGGATTAAACTTTCAGCAGAATCACATATTGAATTTAAAATTCCCTGAAAATCTTCAGGATCAACTTTCTCCAATAATTGATTAACATTAATCATGGCTTGGGCTGGAGATAACCCATATAAATCCCAACATCCAGAACTAGCATAAGGTAAACTCATAGAACCATCAGGATGCAAGACGAATTGATAAATCATCCCTGGTATATTATCAGCTAAATTTTGATAGCGAGTTTTACTCTGTTCTAATGCCTTTTGGGTTTCTTCGGCTGTTTGACGAATGGCAATTAATTCTCCCACCAGTTTTAGCCAATTCTGGGTTTCTGGTGTCCATTCTATGCAGCGATGGAAATTCATGATTCCCATAAATCCCTGATTTTTTCCAGCTTTAATTAAGGGAATAAAAATTAGAGATTGACAATTCATGCAGCGCAAAGTTCTTTGATCTTGGGGAAGTAAATCAGGAAAATTATCTAAATCGGAAATTGCTAAAATTTCAGTTTTTTTGAATTGTAATTGCTGANNATTGTAATTGTTGATGAATTGACGGGACAGTTTGATAGGAGAAAATCCCACAACGATTCTGTTCACCTTGTTGTTCTTTTTTCCACCATTCTGCCGTAATTTTCCAAGCAATTAGTTCGGAATTAAAATCAAAAATAAATGCCCAATCACAGTCAAGAAATTGACAGACTTCTTGCAAAGTATAACGAATAGCATTTTCTATTGTATCATTAATAAATAGTCGAGAAATATAGGTCAGCAGGTTATCCATCCGAGATCTAAATTCCAGTAATTCCTCCGCTAATTGTCTTTCTAGTTCAGCACCAGCCCGATCTGCAAAAATTTTTAAAATTGATTCTTGACTAACATTCAGTTGTTTATTATGAATATCTATAACAGTTAATATACCAATCACATCTCGATGAGAATTAAATAAAGGAATTCCCCAATAACTTTGAGCTTTTAATTCAGCCAACTCTGGATCATTCGGAAATAAAATCGTTACATTTTCACTAAAATGACAGGGTTGAGCCATTTTAATCACCTGATCACAAGGCCTTCCTGCTAAGTTGTAAGTTAAATTATCAGACCATTTTTCTCCATTCCAAAAAGCTAAAGTTGATAGTTTTGGGGGAGAAGATTTTAAGAGTTTACAAACGCCCGCATAGCGGACTTGTAACACTTCTGCTAAATAGTAAACACAGGAACGAAAAAAATCTTGACCCGTTTTTGCAGCAGTTCTTTCTAAAATTAGTTGTAAAGCTCTTTCCGTTGTTTTTTGTTCCGTAATATCCGATGCTGTTCCTGTTATCCCCATCACATTTCCTTGGTAATTATAAACTGGAAAAGCATTAACTAACAGATGCACCAATTCTCCCTGTTTAGATATGTTAACTATATGACTTCTGACTAAAGATTGACCCGCTAAAACAGGTTGAAATACTTTTTGAACATAGGATACTTGATCAATAGGGACAAAATTGGAAAATATCCTACCTATGACCTCTAAAGGTTCATATCCCATAATAGTTTTAACCGCCGGATTCACAAAGGTATAACAGCCTTTTAAATCCACTGACCAAATAATATCCTGAGAAGTTTCAACTAAATTGCGATATTTTATCTCACTTATTTTTAATGATTCTTCTATTTTTTCTTGTCCTTTTTGTGCTAATTCTTTTTGGTCAATATCATTAATAGTCTTTAATGTCATGGGATTCTGACTATTTAAAAACACCTGATAAAACTTTTCTTCAAGTTGTTGACGGCTTTTAATTTCGGCTTTAAGTTGAAGATTTTGAATTTTTAATTGATGATGCAAATTTTGGATCGTCAGTTGATGGTCAATTCGAGCTAGAATTTCATCTTTTTGTAAAGGTTTAGTCACATAATCTGCCGCCCCCAGACGAAAGGCTTTAACTTTTTCTGATACTTCTTCAATTACACTCAGAAATATAATCGGAATATGCTGAGTTATGACATCCGCTTTCAGGCGTTGACAGACATCATACCCATCCAAACCCGGCATCATAATATCTAATATAATTAAATTT
>DMPJ01000330.1:160-2162 GCA_003456035.1 Planktothrix sp. UBA8402 | reverse complement strand
ATTATCAGCTATCAGTAAAGAATCAATACTAATCTGTTGATTAACTAATATCTTCTGCACTATTTACCGTTGACCGATAACTGATCAACTGTTACGCTGATAACTGATACGGGCGGGTTCNNCGCCCCTACAAATGATAACTGATTCTAAGATTTTTTTAACAGTTCTGCACGAATAGATCCGCCTTTCCAGATCCAGTCCTCTCGTTCCTCTCTAGGCACAAAACAGGCCCATAGACTCCCTGGAGAAACTTCATAGAAATTTTCGATCTCTGCGATCGCCACCTCTCCCCAAGGCGCTCTCACCTGAATTAGATCCCCCAAATTAAAGACTTCACCCGCTTGATTTTGGGCTTCTTCCATTTCAACCCAAGGTTTAGGCGGAGTCACATCAGGGCGACGGGGTTTACTGAAAGCAGGTTTATCTCGATCAGGAAGTGAACGTACTGTACGGATCGATTTTTCGCTTAGGGCGGGCGTTAGTCTAATCTCCGCAGCAGGTTTAGGTCTGATAATAGCTGGGGTTTTCTCATCCATGAATAAACGGCTCCATCAAAATTGAATATCACGGCTTAGTGATCAATATTCTAGTGCAATACAAAACTTATGCCAAAGGGTCAATTTTTAAGAAATTGATAATTTTTGCATTAGTTAATTCTCACAATATAAATCTGGTGATCAGGGTATATCTTGAAATAACCACAAAACGAATCTACCCTAATAAACGTGCTAGGTTAGTTTTAGACTACTATGCTCCTTTATGTTTTCCCCTTAGCCTTGTTGTTCTGGTGACCGTTATAGCTTAGGGAATCAGAATTAATCAGGTTATTTGTTTATATTAAGAGCGATTTATCGTTTTAGGAGTCACCCATGAACCACAAACCGGAAGATCTTCGTCGTAGTGCCGCCGAAAAATTTATTCAGTCTTTTGATCAAGAATTATTACGCGCATTCCAAGAGTCGGATGCAGTGACTCCTAGTCATCAACCTGCACCCCCAGAACAACCTGTACCTGTTCCCCGCCCCCCCAAAACCCCCGAAGCCATTAGCTTATCGGATTTGGAAGAGGCAATTTCTGATATTGAACAATATTTACACGATCAACATCATCCCACCTCAGAGGAGCCCTAGGAACAAATAGCCCTAAATCCCTTGGCGTTGGCGTTGGGCTTCATAGAGCATCAGCGCGACAGAAATACCCACGTTTAGGGACTCAACCCCTCGCTGCAATGGAATTTGAACCTGATGGTCTGCTAAGGCTTGAAGATCGGGAGAAAGTCCAGCACCTTCATTCCCAAAAACCAGGAGAGTCGGTTGGGTCAGGTCTAATTGCCAATAAGATAGAGAAGCATGGGGAACTGTCGCTACAATTTGTAATCCTTGTTGCTGAAAATGGCTAATATCGGTGGCTAAATTAAGGCTGACTGTTTTATTTAAACCAAACCAAGCCCCCGCAGAGGCTCTTAAAACTTTAGGGTGATCTAAATCTACACTATCGGAACTCAACCATAACCCGTCTACCCCCGTAGCCGTTGCTGTTCTAATAATTGTTCCTAAGTTACCCGGATCTTGTAGGGTTTCTAAAGCAATGCCTAAACCTTCAATGGCATGGGGTACAGAGGTAATTCGAGGTGCTGTGGCAATGACTCCATCGGGATGAACAGTTGTGGCGATCGCTTCTAGTACCTCTGGACTCACCAGTTCACATCGTTCGGTGCGAGACGTTAACATTTCCATCATGGGTTGATGGCGCTCTTGCCACAAACTCGTATAACAAACCGTTGTTAATGGATAGTCTCTCTCACAGGCCGCTTCTACTAAATGAGTGCCTTCGAGTAAAAATAGCTGTTGTTCCTTTCGTCCCTTGGCTTGGTGCAGCTTGCGAATTTGCTTCACCAATGGATTTTGCAGACTCGTTAACATAAGACCATAACTTATAAACAACAATAGGGGCGAGAAAATTACGCCCCTACCGATTAAATGCGGAACCCGGGACTTGAACC
>DMPJ01000330.1:0-153 GCA_003456035.1 Planktothrix sp. UBA8402 | reverse complement strand
GTCTACCAATTCCGCCAGTTCCGCTTTTTTATTTATTTATTCGCACATTTACCAATCATGTCATAGTTTGGGAAATTTGTCAATCCCTTTTTCGATTTAATTATAGTAGGGAACAGGGGACAGGGGACAGGGGAGCAGGGGAGGCAGAGGGAG
>DMPJ01000306.1 GCA_003456035.1 Planktothrix sp. UBA8402 | reverse complement strand
CAGGTGCAGATGTTGTTATGATTGTAACAACGGGTCAATTTACACGAGATGCGTTTCAATATGCTTACAGAATGATGGAGGTTTCTCGGTATTATATGATTTTGCTTCAGTCTGAAGATATTGAAGCAATTAAAAAAGATAAAACCAGTATTATTTCAATTTTAGATAGAAAAGCTCGCCGAGTTTTCGCCAAGAAAGAATTAGGGATTACGGATGAACAAGTTAATGAAATAGAGGAAGAAGAATTAGCTTTAGATAATTTTGATCCAGATGTAAATTATCTATTAACTTAAAAAGCTAAATTACCTAGATTAAGGAAGATGAGGAAATGAGTTAAATTCTATAAATCATTTCCTCACCTCCTTAACTATTAACTACTAGGAATCGTCACATCAATTGTAGTGACTTTTGACTGATTATATAAACTGCTTAAAGCCGGATTAATCAACGCTTTATTTCCGACAACTAAGATGACTAAATTATCGAAATTGAGATATTGTTTAGCGACTCGTTGAACATCTTCGATGGTTGTTGCTTGGACTTGACGTTGATAATCAAAGATAAAATCCTTGGGATAACCATAATATTCATACTGCATTAAACGCCTCAAAGTTTGAGCAGGATCTTCAAACTTGAAAATAAAAGAATTCAAGGTAGATTCCTTCGCATAAGCTAATTCTTCAGGCTTAATTGCTTCTTTTTGTAAACGTTCAATTTCAGTTTTCACTCCTTTAATAAAGGGAACTGTAGCTTCAGAACGAGTTTGTCCTCCGGCGTTAAAAACCCCTGGAAAATCATAACTTGCTCCCCAATATCCATAAACAGAATAGGCTAATCCTTGGCGCGATCGCACATTATTAAATAACCGTCCACCAAACCCATCTAACACCCCATTCATAACCGCCAATTTGGGATAATTGGGATCACTTAATAACCCGCCTAAATGACCAATTTCCACATAACTTTGAGTTAATTGAGGTTGATCGACAAAGAAAATACCACCTAAATTGGCTTGAGAAACCGCAGGAAGGGGGGGAATAACTGCTTTTTGACTTGGTTTCCAATCTCCTAATTTTTGCTCAATTAAAGCCTTCATTTTTTTTCGATCAAAATCTCCTACAATTCCCAAAATCGTAGTTTCAGGATGAAAATATTTTTCATAAAAATCCACTAAACTCTCACGGTTAATATTTGCCAAACTGGAATATTCTGGGATGCGTGCATAGGGACTATCTGCACCATAAATAAGTTTAGCAAACTCCCTAGAAGCAATTCCTCCTGGGTCATCATTACGACGAGCAATTCCACCTTTAACTTGAGTTTTTGCTAAATCTAATTTATCTTGAGGAAACAAAGGATTGCGAATTACATCTGTAAACAATCCAAACACCATTTCTAAATCTTCAGTTAATCCTGAAAATCCAACGCTACCAGAAGTTGTAGAAATTCCGGCTTCAATAGAGGCGGCTTTTTGTTCTAATAATTGATTCAATTCATCGGCGGAATGTTGACGAGTTCCTCCATCCCGCATCACCTCGGCGGTAATACTTGCTAAACCAACTTTATCCGCAGGTTCAAACCGATCTCCGGTGCGAAATAACGCACTTCCTCCTACTAATGGAAGTTCATGATCTTCAAATAAATAAACCGTAATTCCATTGTTTAACTGATAGCGTTCATAATCAGGAAGTTTAATGGTTGGTAAGGGTGAAAAAGTTAAATCGGTGTAATGTTTGGGCGTTGAAGCCATCGCCGGAATATGACCAGAAATTGTAAAAAATATTGTGGTCAATAATAATCCAAATCCAAAAAGTTGGGATTTTTTCAAGTTGAAGTTTTTGCAGGTAAACATGGTTAATCTAAAGTTTAATCAGAGTAGGATAAGTCAGAATAAAATCCTGTGAATTTAGAGTTTATTCCTCGGATAATAAGCGTCCCGTTGTGCGTTTTTCAGGAAGAAATACTTCTTGAGCAACTCGTTGAATATCCTGGGGAGTAATGGCATCAATTTTTTCCAATTGCTCAAATAAATTGATCCAAGATCCGGTTTTGACTTCATATCCCACTAAAGCAAATGCCATGCCCATATTAGAATCTAAGGATGTTAATAAACTGGCTTTAGCTTGAGTTTTCACCCGTTCTAATTCGGTTTGAGACACCAATTCTGTTTTGAATCGTTCAATTTCTTTGCGTAAGGAAACCGCCACTTGATCAACAGTATGACCAGGTGCTGGCATGGCATAAAATAACATTAAATTAGTGTATTTATTCCCTGGATATCCACTTGATCCTTGTGCTGTTAAAGCAATTTGTTGTTCTTCAACTAAGGATTTATACAAACGAGAAGTTCGACCATCGCTAAGAAGACTGGAAATCAGATCATAAATCATAGAATCAGGATGATTTAATGCCGGACTTGGATACCCTTCAAAATACCAAGGTTGAGTTTTTAAAGTTAAGGTAACTTCACGGGTTTCTGTTTGCGGAGGTTCGACAATATTCAATTGAGGAGGTTTCGGTCTGGTGCGATAACGACCAAAATAAATTTCTGCTAAACGTTTGACTTCATCGGGGTTAACATCCCCCACAATTGTTACGGTTAGATTATTAGGAACATAGTAGGTTTCAAAGAAATTTTGAACATTTTCACGAGTTAAATTTTCTAAGTCTTGTACATATCCAATTACAGGACGACGGTAGGGATGAGCTTTGAATGCCGTTGCTGAAAATTTCTCGATCATTTGACCAACGGGAGAATTTTCTGTCCGCGAGCGACGTTCTTCTAAAATCACTTGTTTTTCCTTATAAAATTCTCGAAATACTGGTTCTAAAAATCGTTCTGATTCTAAGGACATCCAGAGTTCTAATTTGTTAGCAGGAAGGCTATAAAAATAAAGCGTAGCATCGGCGGAAGTTGCTGCATTCATTCCGACACCTCCAGCTTGTTCGACAATTCTGCCAAACTCATTTTGCTTGACATATTGATCGGCTTCGCTACTTAATGTTTCTAAATCAATAATTAATTGTTTGAGTTTTTCGTTATTTCCTTCGGCTTTTGCCTGTTTAATTTGGGTAAAAATTTGATCTTGTTTTTCTAAAATTGGTTTTTCAGCTTGATAATTTGTTGTGCCAATGCGTTGAGTTCCTTTAAAGGCTAAATGTTCTAAATAATGAGCGACTCCCGTTTGTCCTTCGGGTTCATTCACTCCTCCAACATCGGCATAAATTAAAAAAGAAACAACAGGTGCTCGATGTCGTTCTAATACGATAAATTTCATGCCATTATCGAGGGTAAATTCGGTAATTTGTCGTTCAACTCGTTTTAAATACGGTTGAATAGAAGCGTTTGCAGGAGAGATTTCATCAGCCCAAACCGCTTGAAATCCAGTTACCCAGAATAAACACAAACTTAAGACCACAACGGACAAACGCCGTCCCAGAAAGGACGGTTTGCTTATGCTTCGTTTTCTTCTGAAAAAACTATCTAAAGGCATAGATTTTTATAGGTGTAACTTGACAAGAATGGTAAAAGCAATGGATGCCTAATCTATCTTAAAATATCACAATCTGATCATTTTAACCGCAAAATAGCTGAAAGCATTAAGAGTTATATCGTTGGCGGTCGGTATTTGTTCACCGATGATATAATCAGGCAAGAGCCGCTTATGATTAGAAGGTTATGCCACATCTAAATCATACTCCATCATCCCAATTAGAAACGCAGATTTTAAGCTCTGCCAGGTGTTTGTTTGCTCAGAAAGGTTATGATCATACAACCACTCGTGATTTAGCCACCGCCGCCGGAGTCGCCGAAGCAACTTTGTTTAGACATTTTGCTAATAAAAAGGCGATTTTGGTTGCTATTGTCATTGAGGGATGGGTGGAAATTTTGACGGATTTACTAACAGAATTGAGTTCTATTAGTAACTATAAATCTGTCGCACAATTGTTACATAGACGGATGATAAATCTGCATGAAAATGCTGATATAATCAGAATTTGTTTTTTAGAGGCACAATTTCATCCAGAATTACGCGATCGCATTCAATCAGAAATTATCAATAAAATGATTGATGTAACCGAGGCTTTTTTTGAAACTGCCATCCAAAAAGGAGTTTATCGTCCGATGAATCCTAAAATAGTTGCTCAAGTATTTCTAGGGATGTTCACTATTGCTGGATTTAGTTATAATACCTTTCTCGAACCCAATGCTTCCCCCCAAGAAATGAAAGAAATGGCTGAAGGACTAGCAGATATTTTCCTAAATGGGATGTTAGCAAAAGAATAAAAAAACCTTACAAAAATTTGGCTTGTTGTACCCATTCTTGAATTTGATTAACGGACGGACATAAATCTCGGCGCTGTAAATTAACGACATAAAAGCGTAATATTTGTTGATGTAAACGATGAATTGGTAACTGGGTTAAATGGTTAACCGAACTCACTCCCGCATGCAGCAAAAGTCCGCAATATTGACAACCAACCCCAGGAATTCTAGCTAAGTCCGCCATTGCTATCCACTTGTTAATATCTCTAATATTAATTTTCAGCAAATTTGCCAAGATCATTTTTTCGCCTGAAGTTTTGGCTTTTTTTAATAGTTGACTGGTGGTTTTAATGCCATAATTGTTTAATCGGGTTTGATTCTCCGAATTCAAGCCAGGTAGTTGAGAAATCGGCCAATCAAGAGCTTGAATAGAGTGATGATGGTTTGGTTTAAAATATGTCATGATCTTGATTTTGTTGGTTTCAGAT
>DMPJ01000523.1 GCA_003456035.1 Planktothrix sp. UBA8402 | reverse complement strand
TCGTAATTCCTAATTCCTAATTCCCCTGCCTCCTCTGGTCTAACCATCTTTGCAGAATCAAAGCTGCGGCTTTGCGATCAATCATGCTTTTATTGCGAGAGGGAGAAATATTTTCTGCAATCATTAATTGTTCGGCTTGATAGGAGGTCAGCCGTTCATCGACATATTCTAGGGGTAACTTCAAGGCATAGGCTAACCGTTGAGCATAGTTTTGTGTGTATTTAGCCTGAGTACCGAAGGAACCGTCGAGATGGTAGGGCAAACCTGCCACTAATAGCTGTACCTGCCGTTGCTCTACCAATTCTTGAAATTGAGCAATATCATGGGCAAAAGAACGTCGCAGAATCGTGGTGAGTCCGGTGGCAATTAATCCCGTACCATCACAACCTGCGACGCCAATACGTTTGCGACCAATATCTAATCCCAAGGCTGAAATAAATAGGGATTTTCTCATTTCAAACCGAATCAGAAGGCAAATCTAAGGACTTCTGAGTTGAATTTTTCGGGTCTAATTCCGGTGTTTCGATCCCATCAACAGCAGATTTCTGCACGGGAGAAGGATGTTTTACCGTTGGCCCTAACCAAGAGATATGGGTGGGTACGGGTTTATGGGCGGGTTGCCAACTAGGTAAGACGTCGGATAATTGCAACCCTTCCAGGGAAGATTTTGATTCGCGTAATTTATGCCAAACGGAACGGGACATTAACAAAGTATGTTCCACCCGTGCGGCCCCAATTTTTTCTAAATAGGCTTCTCTTTCGGGTTGATAGTCAGCCGACGCCAGCCTTAAAGATTGGGGGCCAAACTCCTGGGCTAAATGAGCCATCTGGGATAACAATTCTGGGTAAAGCCAGGTATAGGCCGGATGCACGGTCAACTCAGCAACATGGGGTTGACTACCATCCCGGGATAACTGGACTTGAAAATAGCCAATAGCCGCTTTGCGTTGAGGTTCAAACACATAACCACTAACTCGTTCTGTCTGACTAAACCATTGTTTGATCGCATCTACAACAGCCTGAATAAAACTGGTTTTAAAATCTAAAATATGACGATCAAACACCTGTCGCAACAACGGAGGCATGGAAACCGTATCAAGTTGATACAGCAGTTGAGCGTCCGCATTGCTTACGGGTAAGAGGTTCGGTAAATCCGGTTGAGAAGTCGCCAAGGTTTGCAGTAGTTCCGGTTCCACTACCCAATAGGTCATTTGAGCTAAAGGTTGAAATCCATTTTGCCGATAGAGAGCCATCAAACTGCTATCATTAACATTAACTTCTAATAGCCAGGTTCGTGCTTCCCAAAGGGTTTCAAAACAATAACGTAACAGTTGTGAACCGATACCACTTTGATTATTTAACTGATCTACAAATATTCGATCAATTCGCCAAGTGCTGCGGGTGGTGTTGAAAGGAGACACTTTAATCATCCCTAAAACTTGCCCGAACTGTTCAGCAATATAGGCATTAAATAGATTTTGACAGGGGTTAGGGAACCAACTTAAAAATTTCAGCAACCCATACCAACGACGCAGTTGTTCTAATTCCTGAGCCGAAGCTATAAAATCAGCTTGGCGATATAGCTGTTCAATAGCTTCTAAGTCGCGGTATTGAAATTGGCGAATATTAAACTGGTTTTGATTTTGGGAAAGAAATAAATTCATTGGATTCAAGTCGGGTAAAGAATCACCGGGGGTTTATCTTCCTATCTATAAAGGGCGAATTAGCACCAGTGGGGTTTGCTCATCGGCATTTCCCGCGGGATTACTTCTTAAGGCTTGCTCGATTAAAGCCGTGGAAAGACCGGAGGTTGCTGCTAATATTTTAACCGCTTTTAAATCGTTCACGTCTACAATTGCCGCCCCTAACCCAGTTTCTTTTTGTAAAGTGTTAACCACATTTTCAGGATCACCCGGCCCTAAGACAATAAATTGATCATAAGGTGGTAAAGTTCCGGTCACATCATCAATTAGTCGAGCCTGTTCTCCCGCTAATTGATAAAATACCCCCGGTTTCCCCAGAAGTTTGGCGATAGTTCCCACCACAATCGCAAATAATACCCGGACTGGCCCAACATTATTCACTAAAGTTTGCATCCCGCAAGCCGTAGCTAAACTGGAAGTAGGCATAAAGAAATAACAAACCCGTTTAGCTACCCATCCGGGTTCGATTTGACTGGGATGGTAAAATCGCCCCTGCATTAAAGCAACCGGGGTTTCTCCCAAGGTGACAATATCCCCTGGTTGAGCATGGGGAAGCACATACCGTTTAATCACCTCGACAGGATCATCAATATGGGTTAATAAATGGGTACGAATCGGATAAACTTCGGCAACCCCTTCTACAACTCGTTTATTGGGAATAACTGCCGGATCTGGATATTGTAGAGGTAGGACAACGTGGCGAACTTTGGGAATCCGTCCTTCTGGCCCGTAGGTCATATACTTAACTTTCAGCCAAGCTGATTGTAGGGCTTTTAGATCAATACCTTCGATTTCAACTAAAACTTTAATCCGGGTGCTTTTTCCAGCTTTAACAATATACCCAAACCAATAGTTATCTTCCCTAGCACCTGCATCAATATGGGCTGGAATCACCTTAATTGTATGTTTAATCCCGTCTAAACTCGCTTTAGACAAAAGAGTTAGTTGGGCAGTAACTTCCGGTATCATAATCTCCAGATTTGAGGTCAGATTCTGGAAATCCATTTCTCCCCGCAAGACATAATGGCTGTCGTCGGATAAATCCAGATTCCATTCTCCCCGCGTCAGTTCTAGTTTATTCCCCGGACGCAGACGATATTGAATTTCTAGCCCCAATGTTCCTAAACCCAGTAAAACTAATGCGGCTGTTGTTACCAGGCTCAAACCTGCTGCCATTATACCACTTCCCCTTTTTAACGTGCGTAGTTGATTCAAACCGACATCCGATTTGCACTCCCATCCTACCGCAGCCCGTCCATTCTACAATTGTTAAATTCAATTACCAAAACAACCTCTAGGTGACCCAAAGTATTAATAAGACTTATCCCACCGGGATCTGAGGGGGAGAGTGCACCTGATCTAGCACAAAAGGGTATATCCTTATTTAAAGATTTGTAAAATTAACTCAAAACGCTTGGCGTATCTTAATACTTTCTCAAGGAGTCCCATGAAGCACAAGTCAATTGCAGAACGATTTTGCCTCACGGCTCACGTTGTGTCAACACTATTTGGACTAGCGGGGTTATTGTTTATTCTACCTAACCCTGAACTCATCGCTAATTTACCTCCGATGGGAATGAATATCTTCGTCTGGAGTATGGCGACCGGAGGCGTAGCTTATATTGTGTTTGGGGCGGCCGCGCTGGCATTATATGGCTATCGCACATTAGGATTAGGAACAACCTTAGCCTTTATGATTCCATCCATATTGTTATCCTTATCCAGTGAACTTTTAGGAACTAGCACCGGATTTCCCTTTGGTCATTATCAATATTTGAGTGGTTTAGGTTATAAAATAGCCGGGCTAGTTCCCTTCACAATTCCCTTATCTTGGTTTTATATGGGCTTAACCTGCTATTTGTTAGCCCGGGCAGGTTTAAAATTAAAAATGGGAGACAGTTGGATACGTCAACTCTCGGCCTTAGCTTTAGGAGCAATATTACTAACAGCTTGGGACTTAGTATTAGACCCAGCTATGAGTCAAACATCTTTTCCATTTTGGCAATTTCAAGAAGTAGGTCAATTCTTTGGAATGCCCTATAGAAATTTAGCAGGTTGGATGGGAACAGGCTTTATATTCATGGGTGTTGGGGCGTTTTTATGGCGGAGAACTCCGATTGTTTTATCTCGCTCCCAATTAACTTTGCCCCTAATTGTTTATATAACTAATTTCTTCTTTGGAGCAGCGATTACCGTTGTAGAATTAGATACTCGCTTCCTATTTCCCGTCGCTTTAAGTATTCTATTTGGGGTAATTCCAGCAATAGTTTTCTGGTGGAAAGCTAAACCTTCTTTAGATACAATGGAAAGTTTATTATCGCGTGATAACATAACTCCATCGACCGTTGAAGCTGTCGTGAAGTAACAATTAAT
>DMPJ01000273.1 GCA_003456035.1 Planktothrix sp. UBA8402 | reverse complement strand
AGCCACCCAAACGACGGTTTTTCCATCGGTTTCTAAATGATCACTAATTTCTACCAACTCAGGAATAACCTCAATATTATGTTGATAAATCCACTCTAATTTCCCCACAAAAATATGGTTTTCATCCACTTTTCCAATGATTCCTTCCCCGATTTGAGTTGCAACATTAATGGCTGTAATTCGAGGAATATTTTTTTCCAGGGCAAATTGCGTAATTGCTTGTCCAATAGGATGTTCAGAAACCGACTCCACCGCCACCGCTAATTGCAATAATTCTGTTTCTGATATACCCGCCACCGGAATAATATCAACAATATTTAATTTTCCCGTTGTTAAGGTTCCAGTTTTATCAAAAGCGATCGCTTTAATTCGTCCAATTTTTTCTAATTGCGCCCCATTTTTAAATAAAATTCCATGTCTTGCCCCATTCGCTATTCCTGATAATAATGTGGGCATAATCGAGGCTAATAAAGCACAGGGAGACGCAACTACTAAAAAAATTAAAGCTCGATAAATTGTTGTTTCCCAATCCCAACCTAAAAATAAAGGCGGTAGAATTGCTAATCCCAGACCCGTTAATATAATAACTTTAGCATAACTACGTTCAAATTTTTCCATAAATTGTTGAGATGGAGGTGCCTCGGTTTGCGCCTGTTCAACTAACTTAATTACTCGTTGAATTAAACTACTTTCAGGATGTTGATTAACTTTTAATTGCAATACCCCATTGCCATTTAATGTTCCAGCAAATACTTCATCACCAACGGTTTTATCTACGGGCATTGACTCCCCGGTAATTGCAGCTTGATTAATCGAACTATTTCCCGATAAAATCATCGCATCGGTAGGAATTCTTTCCCCAGGTTTGACTAAAATAATATCCCCTATGTTCAATTGATTGATCTGGATTTGTTGCTCCTGTTGATTGTTAATTACCCTGGCGGTATCGGGGGTCAATTCCATTAATTTTTCAATATTGCGTTCTGTATGTTTCATCGCAATACTTTCTAATCCGCTACTTAAAGCAAAAATTAAAATCAAGATTCCACCATCTATAATTAGAGAATAATCTTGTTTCCAAACCCCTAAAAAAGCCGCCCCTAATGCAGCCACAATCATTAATAAATCAACATCAAATTGTTTTTCTTCTACAAGAGTTGTTAACCCGTCTTTGGCACTTCCATAACCGCCAATAATATAAGCAATAGGTAAGGCCAAAAATGCTAATCCCATGCAACCTATTTGCAAGCACACCCAACCCATAAACACTAAAACAGCACAAACTATCGCCGCCACTATTTCAGAATAGTGCTGAAAAAAGTCCTGCACAGAAATTAAAGAATTAGAACGTTGAGTCATTATAAAAGAATATAAAATACTTTTTTTAGCATAAACCGTTAGTAAGAATTTTGTACTTTAGATTTTGGATAGGTTGACTGTTGATGATTTAACTTGTTTATTCAATGACATCTAGGGTTGACTAAGCTGCACCCACATCTAATATTCCATCATGAAATATTTGCTACACATTCCCCCTTGTAGAGACGTTGCAT
The DNA here is from genome assembly GCA_003456035.1 of Planktothrix sp. UBA8402. Taxonomy (GTDB): domain Bacteria; phylum Cyanobacteriota; class Cyanobacteriia; order Cyanobacteriales; family Microcoleaceae; genus Planktothrix. Next base: position 6,714 of record DMPJ01000273.1, on the reverse strand, counting down.
GCAACNNCTACAAGGGGGGGACGGTCTCTACAGGGAAAAACGTTCTCTACAGGGAGGTTAGGGGGATAATCTGTTTGAGCGACTTTGGGGAAGATAACGCCCCTAAAATCCAACCTTCTTGACAAAAAAATGAAAACGATTATCATTATTATTAATCCATCCATATTNNTGCTATCGGTTTTAGGACTGTGTTGGGCTAATGAGGTGCAAAGCTGTATTGAGGACATCAAGATGAGATTTTCGATTTACGCCCGAATGGTAACCCTGTTATGGGGTCTGAGTGTAATTAGTGGGTGTAACACCGTTTCTACACCTAAAAATTTAGTTGAAAATAATTCCCCTGAAGCCAAACAAATAGCAACTGAAACCGCCAGTAATATTATGGATATTACTGTTAGCATTATGCCCCAAAAATATTTTGTTGAAAAAATTGGGGGTAAGAATGTTAAAGTTAATGTTATGATTCCTCCTGGGGTTGATTTACATAATTATGAACCCAAACCGCAACAATTACAATCTTTAAATGATGCTCAAGCCTATATTACCACTGGAATTGCTTTTGAAACGGCTTGGATAGATAGAATTAAAGCCGCTAATCAAAAAATGTTAATTATAGATTCCACTCAAGGGATTGAGAGGATTCCAATGGTGGAACATCATCATGAGGGTGAAGAAAATCATCAAGCAGAAGAAACTTTAGACCCTCATATTTGGTTATCTCCTAAGTTAGTTAAAATTCAGGCTCAAAATATTTATGATGGCTTAGTCAAAATTGACCCAAAACGCCAAGTAGAATATCAATCCAACTTAAATCAGTTTATCACAGAAATTGACCAACTAGATCAACAAATTACCCAGAAGTTAGCCACGGTCAAAAACCGTAAATTTATCGTTTTTCATCCCGCTTGGGGCTATTTTGCCAAGGATTATAACTTAGAACAGGAATCAATTGAAGTCGGGGGACAGGAACCGAGTGCAGCCGAGTTAGCTAACTTAATTTCTGAAGCCAAACAAGAGAATATTAAGATAATTTTGGCTCAACCAGAATTTAATCCTAGTTCTGCGGAAACCATCGCTAAAGAAATCGGAGGAGAAGTTATTTTTGTTAGTGATTTAGAAGCCAATTGGTCTGATAATTTGCTACAAGTCTCTGACTTATTATCACAAACTTTAAACCCATAAATTAATTTAATTTTTTACCATGATTTTACTGCCAAAATTTAGATTAACTTCCGTGAAACATCCTCAAGAATTATCCCCACAAAGTTGTCAAAAAAATGAAGTTATCCGCTTGAAAGAAGTCTGGGCGGGTTATGATTCCCAGGAACCGATTTTAGAAGATATTAATTTAACGGTTAATGAATTAGATTTTATCGGATTAATTGGCCCCAATGGAGGAGGAAAAACTACATTAATTAAAGTGCTTTTAGGACTACTAAAACCATTGAAAGGGGATGTAAAAATTATGGGTAATTCTGTTACTAAAGGACGGCGTTATTTGGGTTATGTCCCTCAAATTTTAGAATTTGATCGCAATTTTCCCGTCCGGGTAGATGAAGTGGTACGAATGGGACGGTTAGGAAATCGTCATTTATTTCAACCCTATACAAAAAAAGATGAAGAAATTGTGATTCAGGCTTTAGAAAAAGTCGAAATGTTAGACTTAAGAAATCGTGCTATTGGTGAACTTTCAGGAGGACAACGACAACGGGTTTTTATTGCTAGAGCTTTAGCCAGTCAACCCCAAATTTTACTATTAGATGAACCTACGGCGAGTGTTGACCCCAAAATGTGCGGTAATATCTATGAATTATTATTAAAATTAAATGAATATATGACCATTCTAATGATTACCCATGATATTAATAAAATGTCTTCCTATGTTAAAACTATTGGCTGTTTGAATCGACGTTTACACTATCACGGAGAAGAACAAATTACCCCAAAAATGTTAGAACAAACCTATAGATGGAATTAGGAATTAGGAATTAGGANNATTACGAATTACGAATTACGGATGGGGAATGGGTTTGGGGTAATTTAGTTTTCGAGTTTTATAATAAGAGCAATCATTTATCCGGCTTTCTGAATTGCCCATACCCTAATTATTCATCGCATCAGCTTCTCCTTGGGCTTGTTCTTGATTTTTACGATATACTGAAGCCCGATCTTTTGCGATATCATGGCGTTCAAAATCGGGAGAAACCCCTTCCATATAATCGGCGGCTTGCTGCCATTTCTGAGCTATTTCTAACCATTCTTGACGGGTATCAGCAAATTTTCCCTCGGCGGCGGCTTCTTCTGCTATTTTCACTCCTTGACTAAATTGTTGGGCTGAAGATAAAGTTTCTGGAGGTTTAGGAGATGATTCTATATCATTTTGGGGCTGAGATTGTAGGGGTTGTAATAATTGAAATTGTAACGCATTATACAGAAGAAATCCCATTAATATTAATACTACACTAACAGCCACACCCCAAATTAAATTTTGTTGCAATTGACCAAATTTTGGCTGTTGAGATAAGGATTCAAGGGAGGAATCTCTTTGATTTGAAGTCGAAATTTTATGAAAAATATTAGGTTTTTTGAGAATAATTTCCTCAGACCATAGAAGTTGATTTTCAGAATCTTGAGTAAGATCTTTTAACCAGAGTAATTGCTGTTTTTGTAGGATGCGACTATTAATCCGTACTCGACGAATATTACGCGGTGAAATTGATTCTAAAATCCCCCGAATTCTACTAATAATAATTGCTTTATCTAGGGATTCAGCATTTTTAGCCTCACACAGTAATTGCAATACATCATGGGTAAAAATAGCCCGATTAATTACCCCTAAATCGGTCATTTGTTCGTTAAGAATTGTAATGATAGCTGCAACACGACCATTGTGAGCTTGTTTAGTGATGTCATTCATATAATTTGACATTTTGAACTCGATAATGCGGTTTCGCCCCTGAAAAATACAGAGGGGATTTAGAAGTTATCCCCTATCTATTGAATCATCTTTTATTTTTGAATAAATGACGAATTACGAATTACGAATGGGGAATGGGGAATGGGGAATGGGGAATGGGGAATGGGGAAGAAAAGATTTCATCACCTTTCTGCGATGGCTATAAATTGTGATAGGGACATCCTAACCAACCTTCAAAGTTTCGTTTCTGTTGGGGGGTGGGTTGGGCTACGGAAACAATTTTATAATGATTAGGATGGGGATAGGTCAAGGTAACTTGACAAGTTCGCAACAAATCTTGATGAAAAAATGTTAATTCTACTATATCCCCAGGTTTGTAATCTTTCAAGCGTTCATGGAATTGGTCGGACGTGACTTTAAATCCATTTAAGGCTAAAAGTTCATCATTAATATCTAATCCGGCGGTTTCTGCGGGACTATCGGTTTCTACAAATTTAATCATTTCTCTGCCTTTTTCCGACACAATTTTACAGCCTAAATAGGGGGTTTCGTCGGTGGTTTCTGCAACTATTTTTAACCCAAAGGGTTCTAAATATTCATTATAGGGAAGTTCGGTAACTCCATACAAATATTTTTGGAAAAAATCGGTTAAAGATGTTTCAGCAACGGACTCTATCACCTGTTCTAATTGTTCGGGAGTAAAGCCAATTTCTGGTTGACCAAAGGTTTCCCACATTTGACGCATCACATCATCCAAAGAACGTGCATTTCCATGTTTACTTCTAATTAATAAATCTAGTAAAAATGAAACTAATTCCCCTTTTAAATAATAGGAAATTTGGTTATTATCGCTATGGGATTCTCGTCGATAGAGTTTAATCCAAGTATCCCAACTTGATTCACTTAAGGGTTGAACTAACCGCCCGTGAGTGGTTTGTAGACGAGTAATTTCTTTGGAAATGGCATGAAAAAAGCCCTTAACATCAAAAATTCCCGCCCGATAGGGAATTACCATATCATAATAACTGGTAGTTCCTTCGGAAAACCACAGGGAGGGAGTATAGTTTTCCTGTTCATAATCAAAGACTTCTAATGCTTTCGGACGAATGCGTTTAACGTTCCATAAATGGAAAAATTCATGGGCGACTAATTGCATAAATCTATTATATTTATCAAGGCTACGGAAGCCAAATCGAGAATAAATTAAAGAGCAAGATTCTTTATGTTCTAAACCGCCAAAACCATGATTAGAAAGATGTAATAAAAACAAATAGCGTTCGTAGGGTAGTCCCCCAAATAATTCCGATTCTACGGTGATAACTTTTTGGAAATCCGTAATTAACCTTTCAGGATTAAGATTTCCTTCTCCCCAAATAGCTAATTGATGGAGTTTTCCTAATACTTCAAATTCATATAAACGATGGGTTCCAATTTCAAAGGGACTATCAACTAAGGTATCAAAATCAGGAGCATAAAACGTATTAGGTTGATGGGAAACCGTTGGTAAAGTTGTGCTAACTATCCAATTTTTAGGGGGTTCTATGGTAACTTGAATTGGTTGTTGTTTATATTCGGGTACATATAAAAATAAAGCCGCCCCATTAAAATAACCATGAGAACTATCTAAATGATTAGTTCTAACACTTAATTCATTCGCAAAAATTCGATAATAAACGTTAATTTCTGTGGCGGAATTGGTGGGAATTTGCCAATGATTTTTACTAATTTTTTGCCAGTTTAAAGGGTTTCCATCCTGGTCACAAACAGCAAAATCCTGTAAATGTCGGGAATATTCCCGCACCAAATACGAGCCCGGAGTCCAAACGGGCATTTTTAAATCTAATACGGAGGATGAAATAATATCTTTTTGAATGCGTAAGGTGACTTCAAATAAATGGGATTCTGGTTTGGGGAGGGCTACCCAATACTGTAGGTTAGAAGTAATTATAGCCTGATTATAAGCACGGGTTTGAGTCGCTTCAGTCATGATTTTTATAGCTAAAAAAAATTGTTAATAAACAATAATTTTCCCCTCCGTGAACCGAATGTACCGTTAAACAGAAGGGAAAATTAACAACGCTGAATTTTAGCGTTGAAGGTTTTGGCTTTATTGGCTAGAAAGATGGTTTAAATGTTTGAGATTGAGTAAATGAATCATTTGTCTTTCTTGATCAATATTCATCCAACCTTTACTGATAATTTTATCCATAATTTTAGTTGTTTCTTCCAAGGAAATATCCGTAACATCCGCTAAATCTTGGAAGGGAATATTAAAAATATCCGCCCCTTTTTCCGTGGGCTGACCGTAATTTTCAGCTAATTCTACCAGGGTATTGGCAAGTTTAACCGCCGGAGGTCGGTGACGAATTTGATACCGTTGGTTGGTTTGACGTAAACGACGCACCATCAACTGCAACATTCGATGGTGAAGTTGGGGATCTTTAAACAATGTCTGGATAAAGCGTTGGGCTGAAACACTAATTAATCGCACGGAAGATAGGGCAATCACATCATTGGCCCGGGGAGATTCATCTAAAATCGCCATTTCTCCGAAGAAATCTCCATGTCCCAAAATGGCTAATGTGACAACTTCATCCCCGGATAAGCGTCGGACTTTCACCCATCCAGAAACGACAAAATAAACTGCATTCCCCCAAGCATCTTCCATGACCACCGCCCTATCAGCCGGATATTCATGTTTGACAGCAACGGATAGCAGCCATTCTAATGTTTCAGGATTGGCCCCTTTGAATAGTGGAAAAAGCTCGCTAAAAGCTTCAGTTTGCATGAGAATTTGCTACGTTTTTTAAGTGGTAGATTACCGATCCACTATGATGAATATTACCAAGATATCCTATAAATTGATCTAGTTGCAAATGGAAAAACGGGTTAACCCCTATAAATTCAGGTTAACCCGCAAGTTTGGGAACGCTTAGACCAACTATTTTTGGACAACCAATTTCACGTTGGCGTTTTGCAGACCGCGCTGTTTAACATCAGCTAAGGTCTTATTAACCGCGTATTTTTGGTTTATGGAGTTGATCAGTTCGGTTTGGTTGTGTTTTTTAGCCACACCCCACAGATCAGCAATTAAATCGAAAGTACCATCGCTGTTGCGAGACCAACCGAGGTCATATTCGCCTTCAAGGACTGCAACCAAGTCGGCACGAACCCGTTGGCCATTGTACCCACGGACATCAGCATTAGTTTTAGTGCTAATACCAAGATCACTCAGAGAAGCTTTCAGGATTTCGGAATCGGCGATTTTAGTACGCAGTGTGCTAAAGTGAGACATTTCGGTATCCTCCGTGAACTGAAAACGAAACAACAACGGCTTGGTTAGAATCAATGCCGTCTTTATAAGGGGACGGCTTTTTTCGTTTTTGGGAACTGCTAGTCAGTTTTGGGGACTAGCCTTAACTCCTATTTGGACTAGGAGTAAGCCTTTAGAACTCCATGCGCTGATATTCAGCGACGGAGGACGCAGCCGGACGCGCACGCTGTCTTGCCCAATCTCGTAGTGCGGTGACCTGTTCGTTCATGGTCTTGGACAAGGGCATCGTGGATTTAACCGCGGCAATGATATCAAGCTGCGTAAACTCGCGGTCTTGAGCAAAGGCTTCGTACATCGAAGCGATTACGGCCTGCTCAATTTCTGCTCCAGAAAAGCCTTCGGAAACGGTAGAGAGTTGCTCTAAATCGAAGCGTTCAATTTCCCGACGGCGTTTGGACAGATGAATTTTAAAAATATCTTGGCGTTCTTCTTTAGTTGGTAAATCCACAAAGAAGATCTCATC
>DMPJ01000299.1 GCA_003456035.1 Planktothrix sp. UBA8402 | reverse complement strand
GTAATTCCCTATTCGTAATTCCCTATTCCTGAACCCAAATAGAAACCGAACCCCCCTTACAAGAAAATTCACCCCAACCCTGATCATTTGTCTCAATGGGTTCTTTAATATTCCCTGTCAGGTCATAAAATTTAGTATTAGGTTTCCCGACTTCCATCGGTTTAATTCCTTCTGGGCCATCACTTAAAAGCACCGCCATTGCTTTCGGATGTTGTTCGTCTCCTAAACAAGTCCAACCAATAATATCGGGGTGATCAAAATAGTCATATTGGGGGCCGTAAGCGAAATTTTTACGCGCATAAAGACACTGATCAATAAACTGTTTATGGGAGGGTAAAACGATTTTATAAGTATTCCCATCCCGTCCTCTATCTTCATATTCTGCCCCGTAATAATCGCCATAAAAAATACAAGGATAACCCTGTTGACGTAGTAATATTATAGCATAAGCTATGGGTTTAAACCAAGGTTCAACGACAGATTCTAAGGCTTGTAACGGTTGAGAATCGTGATTTTCCACAAAAGTAACGGCATTCATGGCACGGTCTTTGACTAATGTTCCATCCAAAATTGTTCGCATATCATGATATCCTCCAGCTTTACTAGCATAGTGTAAATTGTAATGTAAGCTAACATCAAATACCGACATTCTGTCACCTACGGTGTCTAAATACCAATTTAAAACGCTAGTATCAGGCGACCAATATTCCCCCACTGTAAAAAGTTTCCGACCTGTATGTTTTTCCATTTCATCTAACCATTCAGGGAAAAACCAAGCCGAAATATGTTTAATTGCGTCTAAGCGAAATCCATCGACACCTGTAGTATCAAGATACCATTTTGTCCAGTTTGTAATTTCATTTCTAACCTCCTCGTGTTGGAAGTCTAAATCTGCTCCCATTAAATAGGCAAAATTGCCGTTTTCTAGGGCAACATAATCATCAAAAGTTTTACCTTCAAATAAATAAACGTTTCCCGATTCTTTGGTAAATTCATCATAATCAACGGCGTCAAAATGCCACCAATGCCACTCAAATTCAGAATATTTACCTTGACGACCCGGAAAGTTAAAAACGGTGTAAGCCTTAATATCTCGTAAATCTCCTTTAGGGTTTCTTCGATTATTGTTAGGGAAAGGAGTTGCTTGGGCAATTTCGGTTCCATCCGCCCCCATTTTATGATTTAATACGGTATCTACATAGACTTCAATTTCTGACTTATGCAGACTATTAATGGCGTCTAAATATTGTTGACGAGTGCCATATTTAGTTCTAATTGATCCTTTTTGATCAAATTCTCCCAAGTCATAAATATCATAAACCCCATATCCCACATCCATCCCGCCCCCGGTTCCTTTATAAGCCGGAGGTAGCCATAACGCCGTAATTCCCGCATCGGCTAACTCCTCGGCGTTGTTTTTGAGTTGATTCCACAGACTTCCATCAGCAGGAAGATACCAGTGGAAATATTGCATCATGACACCGTTGATTTTAACCATGCTAACCCTCGTTTTGAGATGTTGTTAAAGAGAATTTAGTTAGGTGGTGCGTGCGCCGCGCTTACACACCCTACAGGATTTTTAGTTAAAGAGAATTTAGTTAGGTGGTGCGTCTGGTGCGTGCGCTACGCTTACACACCCTACGGGATTTTTAGCGTTAATAATCAAAGTTAACTTGCTTGGATCATTCCGTCAATATCTCCACATCTAAATTTAATTCTATCTAAATAGGACTAAAATTAAGTTAAGGGTTCCAATGTGAGTTTTATTATGGAGATTCCTAATGAGTAAACGCTTAGGTCAAATTTTGGGATTGCAGGAAGTAATATTAACCGGATTTACCCTAACTATTGTATTTATTATTCGCCAGTTTGGAGGCTTACAACCCTTAGAATTAAAAGCTTATGACTTGATGATGCGATCGCGTCCTGACCAGGGACTTGATTCGCGGTTACTAATTGTTGAAATTACAGAAACGGATATTCAAACAATCAAACAATGGCCGATTCCTGATGGAATTTTAGCACAAGTTTTAGCTAAGTTACAACAACATCAACCCCGGGCTATTGGTATTGATATCTATCGAGATCTTGTTATTCCTCCGGGTCATGGGGAATTGGTTAAACAACTGCAAAAACCGAATATTATTGGTGTTACTTCTATTGGTAATCAATTGATTCCCTCTATTTCCCCACCGCCAACAATTTCGTCTAAACAAGTTGGGTTTGTAAATATTCCAATTGATCCCGATGGAGTTGTGCGCCGTCAATTGATATTTGCCAAGGATAAAAAAAAGGCATTAACGGCTTTTTCTCTACAATTAGCTTTACTTTATTTGGAAGCTGAGGGAATTTTTCCAAAACTTAATGCCAAGGGTCAATATCAATTAGGAAATGCCGTTTTTGATAAATTACAATCGAATTCAGGAGGATATCAAAATATTGATGCCAAAGGTTATAAACTTTTACTCAATTATCGAACTCCTAAAAAAATTGCACAGACTGTGACATTAACTGAGGTTTTACAAGGCAATTATAAACCGGAATGGGTTCAAGATAAAATTGTTTTAATTGGAACTAATTCATTTAGTGTTAAAGATGAGTTTTTAACGCCCTATCAAGACAGAAAAATTCAAGTTCAAGAAATGCCAGGAGTAGAGGTTCATGGTCAGATAGTCAGTCAAATATTAAGTGCTATTTTAGATGGAAAACCTCTGTTTAGATTTTGGTCAGAACCTTGGGAATGGTTGTGGATCATTACCTGGGGAATTTTAGGAGGTTATTGGGGATATAAAATTAAGCGTCCATTGATTTTAATTGCCGGGAATTTCCTGGGATTAATTGTTTTATTGGTAGTCAGTTATGGATTATTTTTACAACTATTATGGATACCTATTGCGGCTCCAATCTTAGCTTATATTTTAACTTTTTTAGGAATTGTTATTCATCAAACTTGGGAATTTCAAGAACAGCAAAAAATCGTCATGAAATTGTTAGGACAACAGACTTCCTCGGAAATTGCTAATGCCTTGTGGAGTGAGCGATCGCATTTAATTAACTCAGGGATTTTCCCGCCCCAAACTTTAACCGCAACCATCCTATTTACTGATTTAAAAAACTTTAGCACTATTGCCGAAAAACACTCCTCAGAAGACTTAATGAATTGGTTAAATCAATATTTGAGTTTGATGACGGATATTGTTTTAAATCATAATGGAATTGTCAGTAAATTTACTGGGGATGGGTTAATGGCTGTGTTCGGAGTTCCTGTTCCTAGAATCCATTTAAAAGATATTGCTAAAGATGCAGAAAATGCCGTTAATTGTGCTTTAGAAATGGGTCAATGTTTGTCAGAATTAAACCAAAAATGGCAACAGCAAAAATTACCGATGGTAGGAATGCGAATTGGGATTTATACCGGGACTGTCACCGTTGGCAGTTTAGGGGGAAAAAATCGCTTAGAATACGGGGTAATTGGGGATAGTGTTAATATTGCTTCTCGTTTAGAAAGTTGTGAAAAAGACCGTCATGTCGGAGAATGCCGAATTTTGACGACTAAAGAAACCTTAATTTACTTACCAAAAAAATATAACATTGAATCTTGGGGAGAGTTAACCTTGAAAGGGAGAGAAAAAACTGTTGAAGTTTATCAAGTGTTAGGGTTATAGCAGACACAGACGGATGCAGTAAACCTAGACTTGTGTCTGTCTTTTCTCCCTGTTCCCTGTTCCCTATTCCCTGTTCCCTATTTGAGTGAAGAAAAGGTGCAATGCTAAAATCATTATTCTCGATTCCATTGAGTTTAAAAATTTTCATATTAAGTTTAGGATTATGGGTGATTCCCGTCCCCATAAATGCTGAAAAACCGACCGTAATTCCCTATGATGTAGAAGGGGGTACGGAAGACACAAGACCCGGAGGAACGCGAGTTGCGCCATCTCCAGTACCTCCGGTAGCTCCCATAGCTCCCATAACTCCCCGGGATCTGGAGCGCGGTACGGAAGACACAAAACCCGGAGGAACACGAGATCAATGTTTCACTTCTGAGAATATTAAACCCTTAACTGCTTTAATTCCCAAGAGCGAAAAACAATTAGAATTAACGGTTTCACCCCATCCGAGTTTATTAATTTATTTCCCTCCCAGCCAAGCTCAAACGGCTGATTTTGTTATCTGGGATTATAACACAAATCAACTCGTTTATAAAATTACATTAAATCTTCCCAAAACCGGAGGAATTTTAATGATTACCCTACCTAAAAATATTCCTGAATTACAAACAGAAACCCCCTATAGTTGGACAGTTAAACTCAATTGTCCGGGTTCTAATCTTCCTTTTATTAAAGGACTGATTCAACGCAATATTCCCACACCCGAACTAACGCAAAAGTTAGCAGAAACTCCAACAGATCAGCACTGGTTAATTTATTCTCAAGCCGGAATTTGGCACGATGCGATCGCCAATTTAGCCGCACAACTCCGCCAAAATCCCAATGACCCGCAATTAAAAGAAAATTGGCAAAAACTGCTCAAAGAAGTAGAATTAAATGTAATCGTGAATGAACCTTTGATTTAACTAAAGCTCAATTCTATGAACCTAAAACATCTAGGATTAACAACCTTATTCACCCTATTAACAACCCTAACTCTAACAGAACACCCCAGGCTTTTTTTCTGGGAATCATTAATTCAGATTAATCGTTTTGCTGTTTTTACTGTATAATTAAATTAGCCCTACAATCACTCAGTAGAGAATTTATGCCTACAGATCAAGAGGTACTTAGTCAAATTCAAAAGCTGACGATCATTGAGCAAATCCAATTATTAAAAGACCTCAATCACATCGTTAAAGATTGAAACTGTTTGGGTGATGTTTACAAATAAGCTGGCTTGTATTTCTTGCATCTGTTACCCTCGTTAGAGATCCCTATAAAAATAAAAAATCTATGCGTAAACAAACCATTCAATATACATCACCGTTAGATGCCTTAGTTGCTGTTGCTAAACGACTCAGCTTATACGAAAACCATCAAAAAATTGACTCAGAGGAATTCTTTAACCAGTATAATTGCGGGCTTTTATCCGATGATATTCTATTTATAGAATGGGCTAATGATTACCGTCACTACCTTGCTTTACATCAAGAACTCGCCCAAAGACTCAATGATGCTGCCTAATATTTTATCGGATTACCTAGCTCAAATTGAACAAGCTATTCTATACAGTAGCAATGTTTATGTTGAGCGTTATGAAGAAGAAATTTTAACCCCAAAACGGGCTAATCTAAGAATTAGATTGCGTTTCAATCAGACTCACCTACTAGAAATTAATGAAGCGATCATCGTTGCAGATAATCAATTAGACTTTCTCGATTACCGTTACCATTTTCAAGATGAAAATAATTGCCTAATTTTTCGCTATGACAGTACGCCTCATTTTCCCAATCTCCCAAACTTTCCCCATCACAAACACTTGCCAAATGATGTGATTGCTTCTGAAAAGCCTGAAATCACTCAAGTGTTAAAAGAAGCAACTCAGATATTAGCATCAAATTGAATCAATCTGGCTACGTCTATTTAGATTTAATGGAGATTTTAAGACAGTCTAAACGCCGCCAAATCGTTCAATCGGCCAAAAACGAAAAACAGCCCGACCAATAATATTTTCCTTGGGAAGAAAACCCCAAACATGGGAATCATTACTATCGTTACGATTATCTCCCATGACAAAATAGGAATTCTCAGGAACTTTTACTGGGGGTAATTGATAATGAGGTTCTTCAGCAATATAACGTTCAAATTGGGGCTGATTATCAATATAAACCCGACCATTTTTAACTTCAATAGTTTGACCTGGTTTACCAATAATTCGTTTAATAAAGGCTTGATCTGCTCCATAGCCAATCTCTTGTAATTGGGAGGGAGGAGTAAAAACAATAATATCGCCAAATTGGGGAGAGTCTAAATAATAGGATACTTTTTCTATGACTAAGCGATCGCCTATTTCTAAGGTCACAAACATGGAATCTGAAGGAATAAATCGAGGTTCAGCAATAAAAGTTCTAATTAATAATGATAATCCCAAGGCGATCGCTAAAATTACAATATTCTCTCGAATTTGATCCCAAAGACTTTTTTCAGTAATTGTAGGTTGTGGCTTTTGAGGGGCTTGTTTTTCTTCGGATTTCATGGTTTTATTGCCTAATATCATTATCTATAAAAACAAATTGAGAATTAAGAATCCTAGCTGAATTGCGATTCTTAATTCTCAATAATTAACCCTTTGAATTTAAGGGATAAATTGTTAATTATCATGGGAGGATTTGTGATGAAAACGGATTCCCAAAAAGACATCATAGAGAAAACTCCAAAAGTCTTTTTTTCCTTCTAGGATTCCTAAAGTTTGTGGGGAACCTTTCTCATCTAATAGGGGCTTCATAAATTCATAAGTTGGCTTGTAATAATACCAAGGAATAGACGGCCACAAATGATGAATTAGATGGTAATTTTGCCCCAAAATTAACAGATTTAAAACCGAACCCGGATATATCCTAGCATTTTTCCAGCGACCGCGTTCTTGAAACGGACGATGGGGTAAATAATCAAAGAATAAACCCAAGGCTATTCCCACCACTAACGCCGGACAAAACCAGAAGTTCAGAATATAGCCGAGGAAATCATAATGAATAGAAATTGCCACAATTGTCGCCACAAATAAGCGACTCAAAAACCACTCCAGAAGTTCATATTTTTTCCAGAGTCGGCGCTTAAAGAAAAACACTTCATGGTAGAAAAAACGGGCCGCAATTAACCACAGAGGCCCACCTGTGGAAACAAAATGATCAGGATCATTGTCTGGATCATTAACATGGCAATGATGTTGGATATGCACCCGTGTAAATACGGGAAAAGCGAACCCCAACATTAAAGCACTACCATGTCCTAATACCGAATTCAGAATGCGGTTTTTATGGGCCGAATTATGGGATGCGTCATGGATCACTGTCCCCGAAAGGTGCAGCGCCAAAACGTTAATTAAAAAACAACACCAGTCTGGCCAACCCCAAAGCCAGTATCCCAATGTGGAACAGATCACCATGACTACCGCGCCCAAAAACATCAGTAGCGTGGTGTTAAAGCCACCCTCTGCGGTGAGGTATTCCTTGGGGACTGTCAGTGGCTTGCTTGCCTCCGACATTACAGTTTGCACTCCTTGAAGTTTCACACCTGAGTATCTTATGAGAAAAGTAACAAAGTGTAAAGATTTATAAAATCACTAAACCCGAACGTAATTGCCTAAAATACCACAATTTTATCCCCAGGAGAAAATATTTATGTCTAACTCACTGCTGCGTACATCCTTAGTCGGACTGGTTGGTTTATCAATTACCCTATCATTACTAGCTTCTGCGACCAAGGCTAATGCTCAACCTCGGTGGCCGTCTTTACCGAGTTTGACCGACCTGCTGCAACTTCCCCGCAACAGGACACAACCGCAACCACAACCACCGATTCCAGCCCCCCCTACCAATACCACACAACCTCCAGCCCCTCAACCCCAGCCCACGGATCAAGGCCCTCTGGTTCCTCAAATTGAAGTGGAAACCGGGGAAACTGATATTGCTCGGTTTCGATGTGAAGTCATTGGCGGTCAATATACTGTTATGTATTATCCCGTCAGTCAACCCAGTCAAGGCTATGCTTGGGCGGTTCCCAGTAATATGGGGGGCGGATGGACACCAGAACGCCGTTGTGGAGAAATTAGTCGCCGTTTAGAGTCCTATCGTCCCGATGGATTAGCAGAAATGAGTACAGCCATTGAGAACGGTTACAATACCATCTGCGCTACAACAGAAGATGTTTCTCAATGTCGGATTGTGTTAACAGTTCCTCCGGGGGAAGATCCCTTATTAGTCCGCGATCGCATTTTCCAAAACCTAGTGATTGCCGATAGTGGCCAAAGCACCCAAGGTGTGTTTACCCTTGTCAATGAAAAAAGCACCGGAGACATAATTAGAGGGGCTTTAGGACGTTCGAGAAATCGTTCTAATGGTATTCCCCTACGTCAATTCCTCGATCCCAGCGATGGTGGCACCGGGTCACGGTTAAACCCCCGTTATTTTCCTAAATAGATAAGAGGGAACAGGGAACAGGGAACAGGGAACAGGGAACAGGGAATTAGGGAATTAGGGAATTAGGGAATTAGGGAATTAGGGAATTAGGAATTAGGAATTAGGAATTAGGAATTTAGTTTTTTATCTTCCAATTAGATCAATGATTGCATTGATTAACGTATCATCGTGAAAGCTGCTTTTGGTCAGGTAATAATTTGCCCCGGCTTCCATACCTTGAATCCGGTCATCATCGCGATCGCGATAGGAAACAATAATCACAGGAATAACCTGAAATTTAGGATGGGCTTTAATTTGCTTCACTAATTCAATTCCGTTCATCCGAGGCATATCAATATCGCTAACAATCAAATCATAAGAATTGCTGCGAATCGCTGTCCAAGCATCCATACCATTCACCGCAACATCGACATCATAACCCCGATTTTGTAATAATTTCCGAGTCATTTCTCGCACCGTAATCGAATCATCCACCACTAAAATCCGTTTATGTTTGCCCAGCGTGCCTTTAGCATCACTGCCTTTTTTGCTTGGGGCTTTGTTAACATCAACAGGTCTTAATTGACCCGTATTCAGCATATTGTCAATGGTTCGGACTAAATCAGAAACATCTAAAATTAAAACCGGGGAGCCATCATCCATCAAAGCAGAGGCACTAATATCCCGAACCTTACCCAAACGGGGGTCAAGGGGACGCACCACCAAATCTCGCTCGCCGAGAAATTCATCTACAAAAAGACCATAAGCGTTAGATTGGTCACTAATCACAACGACGCAAAGCGCATCGGAATCGGGGAGTGTTTCTGGCAAATCTAAAATATCGTGGGCGGCGATTAACCCAATATTTTGACCATCCTTGGTAAAATATTGGCGACCTTCAACCACATAAATCTCAGACTTGTCGAGTTTAACAATCCGATCCACCCGTGCCAAAGGAAAGGCATAGGGTTCATCAGAAATAGTGACAATTAGCGTCCTCACCACCGATAGTGTAAGCGGAAGTTGAAAGTGGAAACTGGTTCCATTCCCTAATTGGGATACAGCACGGATTGTGCCGCCCACCTCTTGCACCATGCTCTTTGCAATATCTAATCCCACCCCTCGCCCAGAAATTTCCGTCACTTGGTCAGTGGTTGAAAATCCAGATAGAAAGAGAAATTCAATGATTTCAGCTTCCGTCAGTTGCGCCGCCGTTTCCGATGAAGCTAAATTGCGATCGACAATATGTTGACGAATGAAATTGGGATCAATGCCTTTACCATCATCAGAAACACTAATTGCCAGCATTCCACCGCGATGAAACGCTTCCAGGCGAATATTACCCTCCACTGGCTTCCCTGATGCCTGACGATCTTCTAGGGATTCAATCCCATGATCCACCGCATTGCGGATTATATGAGTCAAGGGAGCTTCTAGTTTTTTGAGAATATCTCGATCAACCAGGGTGGACTGACCAACAATCTGGAACTTCACCTGTTTCTCTAATCGTCGAGAGAGGTCACGAACCATGCGAGGAAGTCCCTGTACGCCATCCACAAAGGGACGCATATGGGAAGCAATTACTTCTCGGTAAAGGCGATCGCTC
>DMPJ01000113.1:2012-4586 GCA_003456035.1 Planktothrix sp. UBA8402 | reverse complement strand
CTAGGCTGGCTAACGGGGGTGTTTATTTGTTATACGCTGATAGCTTGGATTTTAATAACTTTGAAGATTCCCTTCTGGGTTTGGATATTTAGCCTAATTGCTTGGTTTACGATTACCTTAGTCGCCAGTGAAGATTCGGATTCGTCTCAACCTTGGTTAATCTCGTTGATGTTTGCTGGGGCGATCGCTGGTTGGGTGCTAGGAAAGGAAGCTGGGGGGGTAATTACCGCAACGGTATGGGGGATGGTCGGCATCGGATTAGGGGCGATCGCAGGCTCAGAAACAGCCTCTAAATCGGTAATTGGACTGTTGACGGTGATGGGAATTGCTGCTATTGCTGGGTTAATCGCCGGAACTCGTCGAGGAAACTGGTTAGGTTCGGTTTTCGGTGGGGGTTTTGGGGTAATTATGGGATTAATGTTAGGGATTATTTTGGATGCAATATTTCAATCGAGAGCCAAACTAGGAACGGGGAGTTTATTTGGATTACTATTAGGAGGATGGATCGGTGCTGGCATTGGGGCGGGTCAGAAAGCCATCATGCGGGTGATTGAACAAATACAGCCAGAGGTTATTATTGCTGCTTGGGGTGCGATCGCCTTGGTTGCCGGGGTGGTGGCGCAAATGGTAGCGGGAGAAAAATTACTTGCGTCGTACAATGGGTTTTATACCTTTTTGATTTTAGGGATTACCTCCGGTCTTGGTTTTAGTTTTGGGTTGTGGTTAGCCCATTAATCTTTCAATATTCAAACTCATTCAATAACAATGGAACTTGATTTATCTCGCTTTTTTAAAGCTTCTAATCCGGCTGAAACTCTGAATGTGGAAAACCCGGAAGATCAACAATATTATATTGATTTTTCTCCCGCACGCGGAGGTAAATTAATTGAGCAAATTTCCCGAACAATTACTCGTTTATCTCCTGATCGTCCTACTTGTCAACTATTTACAGGTCATGTTGGTTCGGGAAAATCAACGGAATTACTCCGACTTCAAGCTCAAGTCAAAAAAGAAGGATTCCATGTCGTTTATTTTGAGTCAAGTAAGGACTTAGATATGGCGGATGTGGATATTACAGATATTTTATTAGCGATCGCCCGTCAGGTTAGTGAAAGTATTGAACTCCTGCAAATTAAATTAAAACCTAAAGGATTTAAAAATTTACTCAGTGGAGTTGTTAATGTTTTAAATACAGAAATTGATTTAAAAGGAGATGTTACTGTCCCCGGAATTGGCACAGTTCGTGCTGGTACGGACGGAGAGTTTTCCCTATCAACGGGAATTGGTAATATTACCGCAAAAACCAAAGATAGTAGGGATTTAAGGTCTTTATTACGTCAATATTTAGAACCTCGAACCAATAATATTTTAGAGGCGATCAATAAAGAATTATTGGAACCTTCGATCCAACAATTGAAACAAATGGAAAAAAAGGGTTTAGTCGTAATTGTTGATAATTTAGATCGAATTCTTGATACCCAAAGCAGCACCGGACGTCCGCAACCGGAATATTTATTTATTGATCGAGGTGAACAACTAAATAAACTCAATTGTCATGTTGTCTATACTATTCCCCTCGGTTTGATTTTTTCTAATAATTTAGGACAACTGATGAATCGCTTTGGTAGCGACCCGAAAACCTTACCCATGGTTACGGTAAAATTTGAAGATGGAACACGCTGCGAAGCCGGAATTGAACTATTACGCCAAATGGTAATGGCGAGAGCATTTCCGGGTATTGATCCGAAAGAATATCCAGACTTAGTAACAAGTATTTTTGATAGTCCTGACACTTTAGATCGACTTTGTACGATTAGTGGCGGTCATGTTCGCAGTTTATTAATTTTGTTATATAGCTGTTTGCAAAAAGAAGATCCTCCATTAACTAGAAAATCCTTAGAGGAGGTGATTTTACAACGTCGCCATCAATTAACCTTAGCTATTGAAGCAGATGAAAGAGAAATGTTACGTCAAGTAGCAGTGACTAAAAAATTAAGTGGTCAAATGGAATATCAAACCCTATTAAGAAGTTTATGGGTGTTTGAATATCATCAAACCGAACATTTTTGGTATGATATTAACCCAATTTTAGCAGAAGCTAAAGAGTTTTGATCACGGATAGGACTTACGCAGGTCGCCCGAGAAACCGGGTTTTTTTAGAGCATAAGTCGGTCACAACCAAGTATTTTCGGAANNTTGGTTGGGTGCGTAAGTCCTGATGAAACAAAAAAACGCCTTCCTTTCGGAAAGCGTTTTTTATGATTTAAGTTAAGAACTAAGCGTTAACTTTAGGAGCAACTAAAGCTACAGGAATAGATTCACCAGAAGCTAAATCNNGGGGAAGTTGTGGACATTGCGTTCGTGCATTGCCTCAATTCCCAAGTTGGCGTGATTGATCACATCAGCCCAGGTATTAATCACTCGACCTTCTGCATCCAGTAAGGACTCGTTAAAGTTAAAACCATTCAGGTTGACAGAGAAGCAAGCCACCGCTAGGGATGCACACCAGATCCCAACTACTGGCCAAGCACCTAACAGGAAGTGTAAGCTCCGGCTGTTGTTGAAACTGGCGTA
>DMPJ01000113.1:0-2007 GCA_003456035.1 Planktothrix sp. UBA8402 | reverse complement strand
CTCTTCTTGACCGAATTTGTAACCCTGGTTTAGAGATTCATTTTCGCTAGTTTCACGAACTAAAGAAGATGTTACCAACGACCCGTGCATGGCGGAGAACAATGATCCACCGAAAACACCGACCACACCTAACATATGTAAGGGGTGCATTAAAACGTTATGTTCGGCTTGCAGGACGATCATAAAGTTGAAAGTGCCGGAAATTCCGAGGGGTAAACCGTCGGAGAAAGAACCTTGACCGATGGAATAAACCAGCAACACCGCAGTAGCAGCAGCGACAGGAGCACTATAGGCAACAGCAATCCAAGGTCTCATCCCTAAACGATAGGATAATTCCCATTCCCGACCCATGTAGCAAAAGATGCCGATCAGGAAGTGAAACACAATCATTTGGTAGGGGCCACCGTTATAAAGCCACTCATCAATATTTGCGGCTTCCCAGATGGGATAGAAGTGCAGACCAATGGCATTGGAACTGGGCACAACTGCCGCCGTGATGATGTTATTTCCGTAAAGCAGTGCACCGGACACAGGTTCGCGGATACCGTCGATATCAACCGGAGGTGCGGCAATAAAGGCAATAATGAAGCAGATGGTGGCTACCAGTAAGGAGGGAACCATCAAAACCCCAAACCAGCCCAGATACAGGCGGTTTTCGGTACTTGTGACCCAGTTACAAAACCGTTCCCACAAGTTTTCACTTGACTGCCGTTGAATGATTGTTGTCATTGGAGTTATGTATTGCGTATGTATTTTTCAAGGTGCGATATTTCGCTAGGTCGTTTTAAAACCATATAGTTATATTATTTTATTTTTTTAAATTTGTATAGGGGTTTAGAATCAAAAAAATATCAATTTTTGAAGAAAGAGATAATAAATGCTAATATATGGCTATATCTCTCCGGTTAGGAGAGGATTGCTATATAAGGAGAGGAATGATGTTGAGATTATTAACCAAAGCCGTAGTCATCGGGATGACTTTGTTGTTTTTAAGCCTAGGGAGCCAATTTTTCATCCTAGAACCGGCCAACGCGACTATCAGGCAGCAACAGGAAGCCCCTGGACAAATTTTGTATCAATCCCGTCATAGCTTACGAGACGAAACCGGGACTGCTTGGCAAGTTGTTCTGTTTAAACGAGTCAAGAATGATCAGATTGACACTATTAATTTACGTTTAGTGGGATTTCCGAATCAGGCTGCATTTCTTCATCCTCAAGGGTTAGAAATTATGACTTCTCAAGGCAGACTGTTTCAAGCTGAGGATCAATTTGCTAAAAAGTCACCAGCTGCTAATGTTGGTGAATATAACCTCAAGGAAATTTTGCCTCAACTCCCCTCAACAGAACAGGTGAGGTTACATTTACCGTTAGAGGGTCAACAACGCACTCTAAATCTTCCTTCTCCTATTCTTTTAGAATGGCAAGAATTGATTAAACAGGAGAAAGGATGATTAAAGGCACAACTAAACTATTAGGAGTAATCGGTGATCCGATTGAGCATTCCCTTTCTCCGGTGATGCACAATGCCGCGATCGCCTATTTAGGAGTAGATTATGTTTACCTGCCTTTTGCGGTTTCTCCCAGCGATTTAAAGGTCGCTATGGAGGGATTCGCAGCGATTGGAATTCAGGGATTTAATCTTACGATTCCCCACAAACAAGCGGTTTTACCCTTCTTGTCGGAAGTGACCACTCTAGCTCAGTCCGTCGGGGCGGTGAATACCGTTTGGCGGAATCATTGGGGTTGGAGTGGCACAAATACCGATGTGGTGGGGTTTCTGACTCCCCTAGAGGTGTATCATCAAAACTGGAATGATCAGGTGGCTGTGATTCTGGGATATGGTGGCGCGGCGCGGGCGGTGGTGGCTGGATGTGCCCAATTAGGGATCAGGGAAATTTATGTTGTCGGTCGTGATCCCCAAAAATTGGCCACATTTCAGCAGAGTTGGGTGACTTCCCCCCTATCGGTGGCGGTCAAAACCTGTCCCTGGGAACAATTATCGAGTCT
>DMPJ01000043.1 GCA_003456035.1 Planktothrix sp. UBA8402 | reverse complement strand
CCCCTGCTTCCCCTGCTCCCTATTCCCTATTCCCTGAAATGAAAATAGTTTTTTTTGGTACACCTAAATTTGCAGTTCCTAGTTTAGAAAGATTGTTAGCCTTATCTGAATTTGAAGTTTTGGCTGTGGTGACTCAACCGGATAAACGCCGAGGTCGGGGAAGTCAATTGACCCCCTCTCCGGTNNTGCAGAATCCCATCAATTATCGGTTTTGCAACCCAAGCGGGTGAAAAAAGATCAAAACACCTTAAAACAGTTACGTTCATCTCAGGCGGACGTTTTTGTGGTGGTGGCCTATGGACAGATTTTATCCCAGGAAATTCTCGATATGCCTCGGTTGGGATGTGTGAATGGTCATGGCTCCATCCTACCGAAATATCGCGGCGCCGCCCCAATTCAATGGTGTTTATATCATGGGGAAACAGAAACTGGGATGACTTCAATGTTGATGGATGCGGGTATGGATACCGGGCCAATGTTGTTAAAGGCGGTGACGCCAATTGGACTATTAGAAAATGCCACGAATTTGGGACAACGGTTAGCCCAATTAGGGGCGGATTTATTAGTAGAAACTTTAATCAAATTAGACACAGGAGAAATTCAAGCTATTCCTCAAGATCATAATCTAGCAACCTACGCCCCATTAATTAAAGATGACAATTATAATTTAGACCCGAATCAATCTGCGATCGCTTTGCATAACCAAATTCGAGCTTTTTACCCCAACTGTATAACATCATTTCGGGAAAAACCCTTAAAAATTTGTGCTACGGTTCCTTTAGCGCCAGAATATCACGCTCTATTTCCCCCGGAATACCAGAAATTGCTACAACAATGGCCGAATTTATCCCAACTTTCCGGACAACCCGGAGAAGTGGTCGCCCTAGTTAAACGTTTTGGGCCAGTGGTACAAACGGGTACGGGATTACTATTGCTCACAGAAGTACAATTGGCGGGTAAACCCATCCAGTCCGCTTGGGATTTTGTGAATGGAACCCGTCTAGCGGTGGGAGAAATTTTAGGGTAGAATCGTTCTGGATATCAAAATGATCGAGATTTCGCCGGGGTGCTATTGTCAGAAAAGAAAGGGGTTAGTCCAATAGATTTTTCAAGATTAACTAAAACCCTTTCTCGATTTTCTCTAAGTACGATTAAAATAGAACCGCAAAATTAACAACAACTACTCAGCAAATTATGGAGATGGTTGGTAAAGTTCCAGAAGAAAAATTTCACATTATCCTAGCAGGAGATATGGTCTCCGTTCGGTTACCAGAACGCTTGAGTGTATTAGAAGCGATTTCTTTTAAAACGACTTGCCAGGATGTTATTTCTTTCAATCCTCCGCCCAAAAAAATTATTTTTGATTTTAGCCAGACTATATTTATTGATAGTAGTGGTATCGGCGCGCTAATTAGTAACCTGAAAACTACAAAAGCTAAAGGGATTGAGTTAGTTTTAAAATCTGTTGGTTCTCAAGTGATGGCTGTTTTTTGCCTAACTTCTCTTGACCAAGTATTAACAATTGAACCCCCCAGTGCGGACGACAAACTTAAGGATAAAATCAGGGGGGAAAATCGTCTTCCTGTGACCCATCCTTCGGTGCGGTCTTGGGTGAAGCGGTTAATTGATGTGGTAGGCGCTATCGTGGGTTTAGGCATTTCATCGGTATTAGCAGTTCCGATTATTATTGCGATTCGTTTAGATAGTTCGGGGCCGATTTTCTTTGCTCAAGTTCGGTGTGGTTGGATGGGAAAACGATTTCGGATTTGGAAGTTTCGTTCCATGTGTACTAATGCTGAAGCGTTAAAAGATAAAATTCCTAATCAAGCACAAGGAGCTATTTTCAAGAATGATAATGACCCTAGAATTACAAAAGTAGGTCAGTTTTTGCGGCGAACAAGTTTAGATGAATTACCTCAATTTTGGAATGTTTTAACCGGAGATATGAGTTTAGTTGGAACCCGTCCACCGACACCTGATGAGGTAGAACGTTATGAGGTTCCTCAATGGCAACGATTAGATGTTAAACCAGGGATGACGGGGGAATGGCAGGTTAATGGTCGTTCTCAGGTTAAAAATTTTGAGGATATTATTCGTTTAGATTTAAAGTATCAAGAAAATTGGAGTTTGATGTACGATCTGAAGTTGATTGTTAAAACTATAATGGTTTTATTNNAAAAATAGCGGTGCTATGTAGAGAATTGATGATTAATGCAGGACTACTAGCACAATCAAATCTTCAGGTAAAAACGACTTTAACCTCCTTAGAGGAGGTGTTATTTTGGTTTGAAGGAATCGCCTTTACTTTGCTACCTTCTAATATTTTCCATCAGTGTCAAATTGCTTTAACGGAGGGATTTACTAACGCTGTCCGCCATGCTCATCGCGCTTTACCTGAAACAACACTCATTGAGTTAGAAGTTAAGGTATTTTCCCCCTGGATTGAAATGAGAATTTGGGACAGGGGGGAACCNNCTGACCCGTTAGAACATGAAGGCGGGAGAGGACTGATTTTTATGTCTAAATTAACAGATGAACTTCATTATATCCGATTAGAAGATCAGCGCAATTGTTTAGTGATGAAAAAACGAATTCATTGACACAGGTTTCTTCCAGAAACCAGGTTTCTCTATCTCTTAATTTAGAATTAGGCTTGAATTACAAATCGAGTTGCTGTCAGTACAGGTTTAGTGGTTAAGGTTAAGAATTTACCGCCCGTCCCGAAACCTGCTGCTATACCGTTTTGGTTGTAGAATAATCCTCCGGTTGCACTATTATAAACAATATCTGCCGCACTGGTATCGGCTAAAGCATCGCTGGTTACTTTGGCAAATTCACTATTAATAGAAAATCCTGTCCCGGCACCGGAGCTAATTTTAGGGAATGTGGTTTTATCTAATACTATTTTATCCCCTTGAGCAATACTAAAGTCAGTGATTGTATCGACACCCACCGCCGAAGTTGTAAAGGCTGCATTAGTATTGTAGATAAATTTATCTACACCTATTCCGCCTGTAAGGGTATCATTTCCAGCACCACCATTAAGGGAGTCATTACCATTTCCACCTAATAGTTTATCAACGCCTCCATTACCCAGGATTAGATCATTTCCGGTGCTACCATTCAGGGTATTCTTGGCGTTATTGCCATTAATCGTATTAGCTAAACCGTTACCTGTCCCATTAATAACATTTATCCCGGTTAAGGTCAGGTTTTCCACGTTAACGGGTAAGGTATAACTAATGGGAGACTGTACTAAATCTGTGCCTTGAGCAGCTAATTCTGTAACGATATCTCCAGTACCGACAATATAAATATCATTACCCGCATTGCCTTTGAGTTTGTCGTTTCCAGCACCCCCATTTAGGGTATCATTTCCAGCACCACCATTAAGGGAGTCATTACCAGCCAGACCTGAAAGTTTGTCATTTCCTCCTAAACCATTAATGGTTTCTGGGTTAGCGGTTCCGGTGAGAATATCGTTATTAGCTGTACCATTAATAACAGGAGTTGTATCTGAGGTGTTTTTGTACAGTTTCGAGATGCAGCCTGAATCTGCTGTGTAACCCGTCAACAGGAAGT
>DMPJ01000192.1 GCA_003456035.1 Planktothrix sp. UBA8402 | reverse complement strand
ATTACCCATTACCTGTTCCCTGTTCCCTATTCCCTATTCCCTATTATTACAAAATATTACGGAAAACTTATTAAAAAATGTTGCAACTTGTTGATCTACTTGCTAGATTGTGCATAGAGGGTCTTTCCATGAACGCTCGTATCGAGGAGACAGTTGAGCCATGCTTGAAATCAATGTTGCTCTGTTAACCAGGAATTAAGGAAAAAAGATAGCCTGGTCTGTTGTCTAATCATGACCCATTAGTAATCTCTACAATCATGACACCAAATTTTTAGCTTTTCAAGATTTTTTAAACGCTGCATAGAGGAATATCGGTGCGCCTAACAAGATGTTAGGGTCGGTGGGGATGGAAAACAACATCCCTGCCAAGACTGCGCCGAATTCCTCCTCAATAGGAGGTTTTTGCGATGAACATTCAAGGAAAAACAGCCCTAATTACTGGGGCTTCTCGTGGAATTGGACGGGCAATTGCCTTAGAATTTGCTAAAAATCAGGTCAGACGTCTGATTTTAGTGGCACGAGATCGTCAGAAGTTAGCGGAATTGGCCACAGAATTAGAACCGATGGGGGTGGAGGTGATCACCTTAGCCCTGGACTTAACCCAACCTGTTCAAGTCCATATTGCCATCGCCCAGGCTTGGCGAACTCACGGGCCAATTGAGATTTTGGTGAATTGTGCTGGTGTTGCCCACCAAAGGCCGTTTTTAGAATCCAAACTCCCAGATGTTCAGGAGGAAATCTCCTTGAATTTAATCGGGTTGTATACCATTACCCATGTTATCGCTCGACGCATGGCCACCCGTCAATCGGGAACTATTATTAATGTATCGAGTTTGATGGGAAAAATTGCTGCCCCTACGATGTCCACCTATTCGGCGACTAAATTCGCCATTTTAGGGTTTACAGAAGCCCTGCGCCAAGAATTAGCCGCCTATAATATTCGGGTTATGGCCCTATTACCGACCTTGACGGACACGGATATGACCCGGGACTTGAAATTATTCCGTTGGGTAGTTCCCATGACCGCCGAACAGGTCGCTAAGGTGTTAGTGGCGGGTTTGGATAAAGATACCTCGNNGGTCGGATGGCAAAGCCATTTAGCCGTTTGGTGCAACCGTTTTGCCCCCTGGTTAATGGAGAAGATTATGGTATTGGCCTCTCCAGTTACCCACAAAATCCGTAAATCCTATCCTGTTTTCAACAAAGCTAACGCAACATTGCATTAATTTTGGTTAACGGTTGACCCTCAACCCTTGACCGTTAACTGATTCCCCGTAGAGACGTGCCATGGTACGTCTCTACACTGATTAAGGTAAGATTAGGCGATAGGCTGTTAGGGAACTTCCCCAAAATTATGGAGTTTCCAGCCTTGAACTTTAGAGATTAAAATTTTATGCCCAGATCACAACGTAACGATAACTTTATTGATAAAACCTTTACGGTTATGGCAGATATGATCCTCAAGATGCTGCCCACCAATAAAAAAGCCAAGGAAGCATTTGCCTATTATCGAGATGGAATGTCAGCCCAGGCGGACGGGGAATATGCAGAGGCTTTAGAAAATTACCAAGAAGCCTTAACCTTAGAGGAAGATCCCTATGATCGAAGTTTTATTCTTTATAATATGGGCTTAATTCATGCCAGCAATGGGGAACATGAGGAGGCTTTAGAATATTATCAACAAGCGATTGAGCTAAATCCCCGAATGCCCCAGGCTTTGAATAATATTGCGGTGATTTACCATTATCGGGGGGAAAAAGCCAAGGAAGCCGGGGATGGGGACACCGCAGAAGAAGAATTTCGGCAAGCGGCGGAATATTGGGTTAGGGCGATTCGTTTAGCCCCGAATAACTATATTGAAGCCCAAAACTGGCTGAAAGTGACCGGAAGAAGCAAAATTGATGTCTATTTCTAATTGATGTTGCTTTCTCATCTTTTGAATCAATAATCCCTTTGCCAACCTAACCAAAGCCCGATTAAATATGACTATTGATCGTGAACAAGTCTCTAAAGTTGCTTTTTTGGCTCGACTGGAGCTAACTCCCCAAGAGGAAGAACAATTTACGACTCAACTGGGTGAAATTTTAGATTATTTTGAGCAGTTAAACGAACTGGACACATCCCAGGTGGCTCCGATGACCCGGGCAATTGAGATTAGTAATATTACTCGACCTGATCAGTTAGAATCCTATCCCCAAAGAGATGATATTCTAGCGAATGCCCCGGAACAGGAAGGAGACTATTTTAAAGTCCCCAAAATTATGGCGGAAAATTAACCCTTGCCCGCATAAACAGCCGTCTTGATGGGATGGGAGTTTAAACCCTGTTTTTGGTGATCAGAAACAGGGTTTTTGGTTTTCGGACAAATTTTTTTTAATTTAGGTGGTGAGGGAGTTGCTCAACTAGAGATTTACCTCTATAATCTGAACAGACGTAAAGAAACATTAACGGTGCTCATAAAATTTCTCAGATTCTGCTATAGCAGATGAGAGATGCTTAACATGAGTTCTAATCCCTTTACGACTTGTAATTATATATTCGGAGATTTTTGTCCATGACTATTGCAGTCGAAAGACCGCAGGTTGAAAGAGGCGCCTTTGACGTC
>DMPJ01000185.1 GCA_003456035.1 Planktothrix sp. UBA8402 | reverse complement strand
ACTAAGGTAAATTTAGCCGGGAAAATTACCGATTGTTTAGTGCGAGAAACCGTCACAAATCCATCCTCTAAAGGTTGTCTTAAAAACTCTAATACATCCCGTTTGAATTCTGTTAATTCATCAGCGAACAAAATACCTCGGTGAGCCAAAGAAATCTCCCCTGGTTTCGGATAGGTTCCTCCCCCAACTAAAGCCGGGCCGGAAGNNTCGCTAACTAAAGTTCCTCGATTTTTTAATAGTCCCGCCACTGAATAAATGCGAGTCACTTCTAAGGATTCTTCAAAACTTAAAGGTGGTAAAATCCCTGGTAAACGCCGGGCTAACATGGTTTTTCCACTCCCCGGCGGCCCGACAAAAATTAAATTATGTCCTCCCGTTGCCGCAATTTCTAACGCCCGTCTAGCGTGAGCTTGTGCTTTAACTTCACTTAAATCTAAGCCAATTGTTGTTTTTTGAGATAATAAATCTGTGGCCGTTAATTTAACAGGTTGATAACCACTCGGATGATTTAAAAAATCCGTCACACCTAATAAACTTTTAAATCCATAAACCGATAATCCCTGAACAACAGCCGCTTCTTGAACATTATCTTCAGGAACAACTAATCCCGTAATTCCCATTTGTGTGGCCGCCACTGCAATCGGAAGTACCCCGGCTACGGGTCTTAATCCGCCGTCTAAACTCACCTCTCCTAAAAATAAAAAATCCCCTAATAAATCAGCCCTAATTTGTTCCGATGCGGCTAAAATACCAAGACTAATTGGTAGGTCAAAACTCGGCCCTTCTTTGCGTAAATCCGCCGGAGTTAAATTAATTACAATATTTCGCATCGGGAAATGGTATCCAGCATTTTTTAAAGTCGCTTTTACCCGTTCTCGTGATTCCTGAACCGCCGCATCGGGAAGTCCCAATACCATAATTTTAGGCAGTCCCCCGGAAATATCGACTTCCACCCCGACTTTAACCGCATCAATTCCAACAATACAAGCACTCCAAACCCTGGCTAACATAGTTTTTAACTCTTAGGTTTTAAACCCATCATATCATCGTTACCATGACCAGGAGCCACCATTGGGAAACAATCTTCATTGCGAGTTACCCGCACATCTAATAACATGGGGCCATTATTAGCTAATAGGTCAGCGATCGCATTTGCTAAATCTTCCCGTCGAGAAATATTCAGGGATCTGATATTATAAACATCCGCTAATTTGGCAAAATTTGGACTGCCTTTTTCTAAATTTGTAGCTTCATAGCGATCATCATAAAATAAATGTTGCCACTGGCGCACCATTCCCAACCAACCATTATTTAAAACCATCACTTTGATGCCAATATTATATTGAGAAATAGTTCCCAATTCCTGCATATTCATTTGAAAACTACCATCCCCACTAATACAAATTACCTGTTCATGGGGTAAGGCTATTTTTGCACCCATAGCCGCCGGAAGTCCATATCCCATAGTCCCTAAACCCCCACTAGAAATCCACCGTCGCGGCCCAGTTTTTAGAAATTGAGCCGACCACATTTGATGCTGTCCGACATCGGTTGTATAGAAAGCATCGGGGGCTTGACGAGCAATTTCTACAATCACTTCTTGAGGGGAAATTCCCGTTTCCGGCCGAGGAATTTCCAAGGGATATTCTAAGCGCAATTGGGCTAAATGTTGACACCAACTATGAGTTTTTTCGGAATTAATATTATCTCCCAATTCCTGGGCGTGACGCAACAAATCAACTAAAACTTGACGCACATCTCCCACAATAGGAACATCTGGTGTGCGTGTTTTTCCCACTTCCGCCGGATCAATATCAATATGAATCACTTTAGCATTTTTCGCAAAGTCATTTCCTTGACTCGCCACGCGGTCATCAAACCGAACTCCTAAAGCAATTAATAAATCACATTCTGAAACGGCAAAATTAGCATAAGCTGTGCCGTGCATTCCCAACATTCCTAAACATAAAGGATGATTTTCATTAAATACTCCTTTGCCCATTAATGTGGTTGTGATCGGAATTTGAAACCGTTCTACTAATTCTTGAATTTCGGCATGGGAATTGCTAATAATAGCTCCTCCCCCAACATATAATAAGGGTTTTTTTGCCTGTTTAATTAACTCTAAGGCTTGATGAATTTGGCGAGGATTTCCTTTCACCGTTGGCTTATATCCGATTAGTTTAACTTGACCGGGTTCAACGGGACGATAATCAATTTTAGCAATCCCAACATCCTTGGGAAGATCAATTAAAACTGGCCCAGGTCGGCCACTATTTGCTAAGTGAAAGGCTTCAGCCACAATCCGAGAAATATCCGCCGGATTTCTCACTAAATAAGAGTGTTTAACAATGGGTAAAGTGATTCCATAAATATCAATTTCTTGGAAGGCATCACTCCCTAAAGAACCTCGCGGCACCTGTCCGGTAATTGCCACCATTGGCACGGAGTCCATATAAGCCGTCGCCAAACCCGTGACCAAGTTGGTAGCTCCTGGGCCAGAGGTCGCCAAACAGACCCCCACCTTACCCGTCGCCCTCGCATAACCATCGGCGGCGTGGGCGGCTCCTTGTTCGTGGCGCACTAAAATATGTTGTAAATCTCCCGCCTTTTCTGCTCGATAAAGTTCATCATAAATTGGTAAATTTGCCCCACCTGGATAGCCAAAAATATGTTTAACGCCGTGACGTTTAAGACTATCAATTAAGGCAAAAGCGCCCGATACTTGTTGCTGATTTTTCATATCGTTCTCCTAAGAGTTAATAAATCTAGTTTTTATTGTCAGAAACTGGTTATAATAGAAACATGGTTTCTGGTTTGGCAAGTTACACCACCGTAACCACCCCCAGAGGAGTTTCTTGCTGTTTGAGCAATAAACCATATTCTAACCCTTCTACAACCGCTTGATAGGAAGCATCAATAATATTAGTAGAAACCCCTACAGTTGTCCAGCGTTGCTGACCGTTACTGGACTCGACTAAAACCCGAGTTTTTGCCGATGTTCCCGAACCGCCATCAAGAATTCTAACTTTATAATCCCGCAGTTGAAATTCGGCAATCATCGGATAAAAATTAACTAATGCCTTTCTTAAAGCCGCGTCTAAAGCTGATACAGGGCCATTTCCCTCGGCGGCTTCTAAGATATCTTGACCATTAACAGTCACTTTCACCGTTGCTAAAGCATGGCAATTTTCATCACTGGATTTATCACAATGTACCTGAAATCCTTTAAGCGTAAAAAAGGCTTTGCGTGTTCCTAATGCTTCGCGCATTAATAAATCAAAACTCGCTTCTGCTGCTTCAAATTGATAACCCTGATTTTCTAAATTCTTCAGTTGTTGTAAAATTTTACGACTGGCGGGATTATTCCGATCTAAATCAATCCCAAAGGTTCTAGCTTTGGCTAAAACATTACTTAAACCCGCTTGATCAGAAACCACAATTCGTCGTTGATTTCCAATGGTTTCTGGGGGAATATGTTCATAAGTTAGGGGATTTTTTTGTACCGCAGAAACATGAATTCCTCCCTTATGGGAAAAGGCAGATAATCCCACAAAAGGCGCGTGATCATCTGGAGCTAAATTGGCGACTTCACTGACAAAACGACTAACTTCTGTAAGTCTTTGAATCTGTTCATCTTGAATACAATTATAGTCTAATTTTAACTGAAAATTGGGAATTAAAGTACAAAGATTGGCATTTCCACAACGTTCTCCATAGCCATTAATGGTTCCCTGTACCATCGTAACCCCTTCTAATACGGCTGCGATCGCATTACCAATCGCTGTTCCCGANNTTTTGTAGCTTGAATTGCATCCCGAACAATTTGAGTAATTTCATGGGGTAAAGTTCCCCCATTCGTATCACAAAAAACCAACCATTCCGCCCCCGCTTGTGCCGCCGTAATTAAGGTTTGTAAGGCATAATTAGGATTATTTTTATAGCCATCAAACCAATGTTCTGCATCATAAATTACCCGTCTTCCTTGACTCCTAAAAAACTTAATTGTATCCTCAATCATCGCTAGATTTTCTGTTAGTGTTGTTTGCAATCCTTCGATAACGTGCAAATCCCAGGATTTCCCAAATAACGTAATCCAAAGAGTTCCGGCGGATAAAATAGCTTTTAAATTATCATCTTCTGCTGCATTACTATTAGGCCGTCTTGTAGAACAAAATGCCACTACTTCTGAATTAACTAAGGGTTGTTCTTGCAACTTCCAAAAAAACTGCACATCTTTAGGATTAGCCCCCGGCCATCCCCCTTCAATAAAAGGTATTCCTAAACTATCTAATTGACGCGCAATTCGCAATTTATCATCAACAGATAAAGATAATCCTTCCCGTTGTGCGCCGTCTCTTAATGTGGTATCGTAGATCCAAAGGGGATGAGTCATAGGTTCTAAAATTTATCGTTAACAATTAATTGATAGTGCCACAAATATCAGCATTTCATTATATTTTAGCGTTAGGGTTCAGTGGTGTGACCTCTATGGGCTTGTAATCATCCATTCCAGCTAATTTTTTCTTTTTCACTATTATTTTACTTTTAAATCTCTCGTTTTGGGCTTGAAAAAAGTCACAATTTAGTTAAGAATCATTGCATAACTTTTATTCAGGGAAAAATGGTACAAATTCAAGCTCAAGGGAAAACCATCACTTGCGATCGCGGTGCTAATCTCCGTAAAGTCCTATTAGAAAATGGAATTGATCTCTATAATGGTCAAGCCTCCTTGATTAACTGTCACGGGTTTGGGACTTGTGGGACTTGTTGCGTGGAAATTGAAGGGGAAGTTTCCGAACCCCAATGGAAAGAAAAAACCCGCCTTTCCCTTCCACCCCACTCCGACCGTAGCACCCGCCGTTTAGCTTGTCAGGTTCAAGTTTTGGGGGATATCAAAGTCAAAAAATACGATGGTTTCTGGGGTCAGGGTTCTCAAACCGCTTGGACTCCCTAATTAAAAATCCAGATTCTGGATTACCTAGTAGGCTAAAAATTCAGAAATTTTAAAAACTTTCAATCCAAATGTTGACTGAATTGGCATTTGGATTGAAAGATTAGAATATTCTTTTCTTGCTAAGATAGAATAGGATTTTATGGAGGTTGAAAGATGACAATACTGAATATTTCTCTACCGGAGTCAATTCAAGATTTTGTAGCTCAACAAGTAGATAAAGGGGGTTATGGGACTGTTAATGAATACATTTTAGATTTACTATGTCAAGAAAAAGCGAAAGCCGAACGGGTTGAATCATTGTTATTGGAGGGGTTAGACAGTGGTGAACCCCTTGAAGTAACAGATGAGTGGTGGGAGCAAAAACACAGTTCTTTAATTCAACAGTTTTAGTGTTAGCAATGACAAAAAAAATTCTAATTACTCCCAAAGCCAGCCAAGATATTGATAATCATTTTGCCTATATCCATCAAAATAATGTTGATGCCGCCTTACGTTTTTTTGATGCTGTCCGTGAAACTTTGGCAAAATTAGCTAAAATTTCGGCTGCTGGTCGTTTATATCCTGTGAATAATCAGCACTTAGAGGGGTTAAGACGATGGCAAGTTAAAGGATTTGAAAATTATTTAATTTTCTATTTAACATCTGAAGGCAATATTAAAATTGTCCGTATTCTCCATGCAGCTAGAGATATTGAGGAAATTTTGAAAGATGAATAAAATCCTCTCACCTTCTGATCGCCCTATCCCATTAACCACCGTGAGTATAATCTATCTCTGGATAAATCGACATACAAAAATCTATTTGTCTATCTGGTTATTTATTAATCTGGTAAAAATGGGGGCGGTGGGACTTGAACCCACACGACCTTATAAGGGTCAACGGATTTTCATTCTCCCGCAGCTTTCGCTACTACCAATTGGCGTTGAGAATTGGACTCTCTCTTTACCCTCGGCTTTACGTTAGGGTAGCTCCCGTCGAGTCTCTGCACCTTCCTAAGTATTTATATTAGATTGGGGAAATTCCCTCGTTTCTAATACCCCTAGGCTTGGCTCAGGATTGCCTTGACTGAAATTAATCAGATTTAGGTTTCCCTGAATTTGAGAGCTTACACTTGAGGAATTTCTCGCCTCAAGGCTCAATTTATCTTTAAGTCCGTAGCGTCTACCATTCCGCCACGCCCCCGTATTGGGTTATGTGTTAATTCGTTTTTGAATTTTCACATTTTTACATTTAAGCATTTTATTTTGATTTACGCAAGGGTTTTGGAAAAGTTTTTTTCAAGAATAGCCAAAACTTTCTCCTGTCAGCGTTTTCAGCGATATGGCAAAAGCTATAACTTCACCCCTTTACCAAGCGGGGGAGGTTTACACTCTTACCAAGGGGGGCAGGGGGGGTTACACTAAGATTGAGTCCACCCAAGCATTAAACTATTATGATTTTGCCAGGTTCCGCCGTGCGAGTCACGAACCCTATTGATACTTACTACGGTTTCCAAGGTCTAGTTCAACGAGTCAGTGATGGGAAGGTTGCTGTTCTGTTTGAAGGAGGAAACTGGGATAAACTGGTCACTTTCAGACGTTCTGAACTAGAAGCTATTGATACAACTGCGGGACGAAAGGGTAAAAAGTAAGGGGAATTACGAATTACGAATTACGAATTACGAATTACGAATTACGAATTACGAATTACGAATTACGAATTACGAATTGGTTTTGGGTTTTGGGTTTTGGGT